>DATHPV010000396.1:0-11781 GCA_035483495.1 Puia sp. | reverse complement strand
TCTTTACGAAGAATCGACAAACCTTTTATCAGGTTGTTGCCATATCCAAAATGAGTGGAAAGCAATGTAAGTGCGAGATAAGTGGTAATCAATCCACCCACTATTAAAACGAGCACCTGTATTACATCAGTGTATCCAATTACTTTCATTCCACCAAGGGTAACAATGCTGGAGAACAGGGCGAGGCCGGCAATACTCCATCCAAATGAAATATCTGAAATCGATGTTATGGCGAGTGCTCCCAAATAAATAATGGATGTGAGATTTACGAATACATAAACAAGCAGCCAGAAAATCGCCATCAAAGTACTTACGTGTTGATTATACCGCCGGGCGAGAAACTGCGGCATCGTAAATATTTTATTCCTTAAATATATCGGAAGAATGAACACCGCAACTACTATAAGCGTTGCCGCCGCCATCCATTCGTAAGTAGAAATTGCAAGACCCAATGCATACCCTGAGCCTGACATCCCTATAAAATGTTCCGCTGATATGTTAGAAGCAATCAGTGAAGCTCCTATCGCCCACCAGGTAAGAGATCCTTCCGCGAGAAAAAAGTCTTTGGAGTCGGATGTTGTATATTTTTTCTTCCGGTATATATAATATCCGTAAATGCTTACAACAATGAAATAGATAAAAAATACAAAGTAGTCCGCTTTCTGTAATGTATGCACAGGAATGATTCTCCGGTTTCGCTTCCGTAAGCAATTTAGAATTTAAGTATCGGAGGCAGGTACCTACTAACTAGATCCTCGTAATATGGTTTAAGTTTTGACCAATCCGGCGGCGTTGGATTTTTTGAATAAAGATCGTAAGGATTGAAAAGTTGAACCCATTTAAGCATATCCCGGTCGTGGTCATCCAAAAGATAATCATATGCTCCCTCCCGGTGCCAGGCATAAAATGAATGATACCTTAACATATAGAGAGCAGGCTCAGGCAGTGAATTCTTCAACATCTGATAAACATACTCATCATGACCCCAGGACATGGTAACATTTCTCAGCCCGCAGTTCCGTTTATAGACTCCGAGGGTTGAATTAAGTGCAGGATCTTTTGTATCCGGATTGTAAGCAAAAAATTCCGGGTATACTATTTTTTCGGAATGGGCGCAGCCAACCGGAAATGTATCGCCGACCACCGCCCACTGAGGCTCGCCAAATAAACATAGAATCTTGCCCATATCGTGCATTAATCCGACTGCTACCATCCAGTCGGGGTGGCCGTCTGCACGAATTGCCTCAGATGTCTGAAGTAAATGCTGAAACTGATCAAGATCCGTATCGGGATCGGAATCGTCTACCAGTTGATTTAAAAATTGGAAAGCGTCCCATACGGGCATCTCTTTTTTACCAAACTGAAGAAATTCATTTCTTTTTGATTGCACAAATTCATGCGTCTGATATGTATGGTTCAACTTATAGAATTCGCGAACGGTGTCGCGTACAGGGGCATCGTAGTTCCTGAATTCTTCTTTTGATTTTGCGGGTATTTCTTTTTCGGGGTATCTTTTTAAGACATCTTCTTCCCATTCATCCAGGCTGCTAAGTGGCGTTTTTTCAGTCTGAGAAAATGTTTTCTGATTTGGCATGGCAGGCAATTTATTGAATTTACGAAATGTTATATTGACTTCAAATAAAATTCTGCGTATTCATAAAGAACAATAATTTTATCATTCATTTAAAACCAACATTATGAAAAAGATTCTAACCTGTCTGCTGTTTTTGATTCCGGCTTTTCTGGTTTCACGCGCGCAGAAACATACACTTACAAAAATCTGGTCGACTGATGCAATAGTTAACACTCCGGAGTCCGTGCTGCCGGATTTAAAAAACCACCTACTCTATGTATCTCTGATCGAAGGAGGTCCCTGGGACGCAGACGGGGTTGGGGGAATCGGCCATATGACAACCAATGGAACAGCCTACGATTCCATGTGGATTACCGGATTAAATGCTCCGAAAGGGCTTGGTATGTATAAAGATAAAATGTATGCCGCGGATATCTCAGAAGTGGCGGTAGTGGATATTCCGAAAGGTAAATTAATCGGGAAAATTCCGATTGAAGGTGCCAGTGGTCTGAACGATATTACCGTTAGTGAAAAAGGAATTGTATTCGTATCTGATTCAAAAACAGGACGAATATGGAAATTGGAAAATGACAAGCCACCCCTTTATCTCGAAAATGTAACCGGCGCGAATGGACTTAAGTCGGTGAAGGAAGGCCTCGTATATGCAAAGGGGCCGGCACTCATGATTGCAGACGATAAAAAGCAGATCAGACAAATTGCCAATGTTGGACAGGATATCGACGGTATCGAACCAATTGGAAATGGTGATTATATAGCAACTTCCTGGCCTGGTTATATTTTTTATGTGCATGCAAACGGACAAACAGAACTAATGCTTGAAACACATGATCAAAAAATAAACAGTGCGGATATCGGTTATGATCAAGTAAAAAAAATATTGTACGTGCCTACTTTCTTTGATAAGAGAATCGTTGCATATCAGTTAAATTAAAAGAGTGTGGTAGTGTGCGGGTATGGTAGTGAGATAGTTTCAACTTAACTATTTACTTCACTGCCACTCTACCACACTCGCAACTACCACACCTGGTTTATGTTTTTTTCTTTGCTGTCTTTTTCGGAGTGACTTTTGGTGATTCCTGGTCCAAAACATACTGTGGAAATTCACTGACGTAAACAACTCCGTGTTTGAGTCTGCCCTTGCCATTCTTTTTTGTCCATATCTGAGTAACGATATAGTGAGGATCAGAAGCCTGGTTCAGTTTGCCGTTATCTTCCTGGTAATAATAAACGCTAAAACGAAGATCGGATCCCCGGCCGAACGCATCGCCTCCTACCAATCCTATTGGCTGTCCGGCTTTTATGGATTGTCCGGGTTTTACAAATGAACTGTTTTTTTTCAGAATTCCATACCGAGCAAATGAGCAATCGGCGTGGACAATCTCGATAAAATTCTCCGTTCCTATGCTCACCTGTCCTGCATCATTGGCTCCATTCTCATCACTGACGATATTTACTATACCCTTTCTCGCCGCATAAATGGTATCTCCTGATTTCATTTTAAATCGCAATACATACCAGTATGCAGAATCACTCGCATGTACTGACGAATCCTTTATTTTATCTGGCGACATTTCATATACCTGTGCCTCTTTACCCGGAGATATTGGTAAGAGATAAGTAAAATCCCTGTTTACCACCGGATGCACACATCCTTTCTGAAAAACGCTGCCGTACTTAAAGAGAATTGCAGCCTGCGGATCGATCGCAGAAATAGTAAACAGTTTATTGTAACCGGGTTTAACTTCTCCATGAAATGGAAGTGGTAAATCAGATTTTACGTTATTAAAAGTTGTAAATCCCAGCTCAAGGATATAGTTGCAGTAGGCATAATTGACGCAGGAAAATACGTAAGCACCCTTTTGATCCTGTTCATATTTCACCTCCACCATTCTTTGTGAAAACGAATGATAGCTGCCTAGTACAAGAAAAATAAAATTCTGAATCGTTTTCCTGTATTTGAAATTATATACCATTACCGTTGAATTCTTTTGCATAATTTAAGAATAATTCCTCAACTGAATTTCGTGTACCTTTTTTGATCCGGTAGCTGCCGGATGGCCAGGGGGAACGTTTAATTCATAATTCCCTAACAATGGCTTCATGTTGGCATCATATTCGTTTCGTTGTTTTGTATAGTAATATACAACCGATCAATCAACCCGTATGAAGCAGCTTAACTATATTATCAAACGTATCGGAATACGGCTTTTTTTAGCCAGGCTTTCTGCTTTTTATCCGGCATTTAAATATTATAAGATCCATTGATGGATCTTATTAATCATTTTTCCGGATGAAAATATTGTACGCTATACAAGGCACAGGCAATGGCCATCTCAGCAGGGCCCGTGAAATCATCCCCATTCTTCAAAAAAAAGGTGAACTTGATCTGCTGATCAGCGGAACGCAGGCAGATGTAGACCTGCCATATACTGTAAAATACCGTTTCCATGGTTTATGTTTCATATTTGGAAAAAAGGGCGGCGTTGACGTAATGGCGACCTATAAAAAAAGTAATCTGAAACGGCTGTTCAAAGAAATAAAGAGTCTGCCTGTTGAAGAATATGATATTGTAATCAGCGATTTTGAGCCTGTGAGCGCATGGGCCTGTCGTAGAAAACACAAGCATTGTGTTGGCCTCAGTCATCAGGCTGCAGTCAGTAGTAAAGATGCGCCAAAACCCGACAAAAAAGACCTGATTGGGAAGTCTATCTTACTTAATTACGCACCTGTATCGAAGGCATATGGGTTCCATTTCTCGAATTATAATGAGGAAATATTCACGCCGGTTATAAGGAGCGAAATAAGAAATCCTGAATCGAAAACAAATCCACATTATACCGTATATCTTCCCGCCTATTCCGATAAAAGAATCATAAAGGTATTATCCGAAATAAAAAATGTAGAATGGCAGGTATTCAGCAAACACAATAAGCAAACGTACCGGGACCGGAATCTGTATTTCCGCCCAATAGAAAACGATGCATTTATTGAAAGTCTCATAAGCTGCACGGGGATTCTTTGTGGTGCAGGGTTCGAGACTCCGGCTGAAGCATTGTATCTGAAAAAAAAGCTCTTGGTTATCCCCATGAAGGGTCAATTCGAACAACAATGCAATGCGGCGGCTCTGGCAGGCATGGGAGTGCCCGTATTGAAATCGTTAAAAGATAAGCACGTTGACAAATTAAAGACCTGGATTAAAAATCCCCAGTCTATTCCTGTATTGTATCCTGATATCACCGAAAAAATAATCGATACGGTGATCCGGGAAAATATAATGGAAGAAAACAGAATCATGATCTCTTTAGGCAATGGGATACATTCTGTAAAAAAACTCAGGGAGAAGAGTCTGGAGAGAATATTAAATCAATCCGGAGACTAGTATGCATATTAACCGTGCAGCATTCGGCGAAGACTTCAACTGGGGAGTTTCTACGGCTGCTTATCAGATTGAAGGGGGACATGATGCAGACGGAAAAGGCGCGTCCATATGGGATGAATTCACCAAAAAAAGAAAAAAAATTCTGGGCAGTCACCATGGGGACGAAGCCTGTGATTTTTATAACCGATATCCTGAGGATATCAGACTATTGGAAGATTTGCATATTCCCAACTACCGCTTTTCTATATCCTGGAGCAGGATTTTTCCTGAAGGTACCGGACGGGTTAATCAGGCTGGTGTAGATTATTATAACCGACTGATTGATGCTTGTCTGTCCCATGGAATTCAACCCTGGATTACTTTATATCACTGGGATCTTCCCATTGCTCTTGAAAAAAAAGGCGGATGGACAAACCGTGAAATCCTGGGCTGGTTTGGCTCTTATGTTGCATTTTGTATCAATGAGTTTGGAGACCGGGTAAAGCGGTGGATGATTTTAAATGAACCCATCGTTTTCACGGGAGCCGGATATTTTCTGGGGATACATGCACCTGGAAAAAAAGGTTTGACAAACTTTCTTTCTGCGACTCATCATGCTGCTCTTTGTCAGGCTGAAGGCGGAAGAATTTCAAAAAGTCTGCGACCGGACTTACTGATAGGCACTACTTTTTCATATTCACATTTAGAACCATTCAGGCAAAATGAAAGGGATTATTTAGCAGTCCGGAAAACAGATGCATTATTAAATCGCCTTTTTATTGAACCTCTGCTTGGATTAGGTTATCCCATACAGGATCTGAAAATATTACAGAGTCTGGAAAGATTTTATAAAGACGGCGACTCGGCGAAACTGGCGTTTGACATGGATTTTGTGGGCCTTCAGAATTACACACGGGAATTTGTAAGACACGCTCCTTTTATGCCTTTTATAAAGGCTAAGATCATCAAAGCGGAAAAAAGAGGAGTAGAAACGACACAGATGGGATGGGAAATATATCCCAAGGCGATATATCATGCGCTCACGCGATGGAGTTTATACAAAAATCTGAAAGAAATTATTGTAACTGAAAACGGCGCTGCTTTTGAAGATCAATCTTTCAAGGGGAATGTTCAGGATGAAAAGCGGCTTAATTACATCAAAGATCACATAACGCAGGTTCTAGCTGCCAAACAAGCCGGCGTTCCTGTAAACGGATACTTTGTATGGACCTTAATGGACAACTTTGAATGGGCAGAAGGCTACTATCCCAAATTCGGCCTGGTACATATAAATTTTGAAACTCAGGAAAGAATAATAAAAGCCTCCGGAAAATGGTATGCCTCTTTTCTGGAGAGTAAGGCATTAGCGAATATCCTTTAATCCTACCATTTTGCTTTTCTCAGCATCCCATATTTTCAAACGCAGGCAGGCAACCACTTCTTTTATTTTAAGTGAAGTTCGTTTGCAATTCTGCAACTCCTTCAAACTTGCCATGACTTCAGGAAGACGATAAAAAGGTATTTTGGAATTGAGATGATGTATATGGTGGTATCCAATATTTCCAGTGAGCCAGGACATTACAGGATTCATCACCATATAACTGGATGATTCCAATGCTGCCTTTTCATAAGCCCATTCGTTATTTTCCGCAAATGTAACGCCCGGAAAATTATGCTGCGCGTAAAAAAGATAAGCACCCATTGCAAAGGCAACAATAAACGGGAGAAAAAAAAGAAAAAACCATATCTGCCATCCCAGGAAAATGAAAATGAGAACTGAAAGAGCCAGGTGAACAGTAAGGGCGATCAACGAATCGTAATGTTTCCGCGGATTACTCACAAAAGACGCAATACACATTCCAAATATAAACATGGAAAAATAACCCAGTGCAATCGTTACAGGGTGCCTGATAGCCAGGTATTCAAATTTCTGACGCCCGGTCATTTCTTCGAATTTCTTTTTGGTAGCAATCGGATAGGAACCAATGCTTGCGCTGAACAATTTGGAATTATTATTGTGATGATGGTCGTGTGATCTTTTCCAAATACTTGTTGGTGAAAGAATAAAAAATCCAAATGCTGTCATTATGAAATTTGCAATTTTCGAATGAGTCAGTATGGAATGATGCTGATGATCGTGGTATATGATGAACATTCGAACCAACAAGAGACCGGATAACAGGCTGAAGAATAACTTGGCAACAAAATAGGGGATAATAATTGTTGCACTTAGTGAAAGACTGATGAAAAGAAGAGTAGTCAGTGTATAAATCCAACTCTTACTTCTAATCTCCTTCGCAAAAGGTTTAGTAGCCAAAATAAGTTCTTTACCACAAAGCATCTCCTTTACAATTTATTTGCGGGCCTTTCGTGTTTCCATCTCCTGTGTGTCCAAAGCCAATTCTCCGGCTGACTTCGGATATCCGCCTCCAATCTTCCCGTATGAATCTCGGTAATTTCACCGACTTTCCCGCGAGCCGAAGGTAGTTCTATTCTTTCAGCAAATATTTTATAGTATCCCCTTTTAACTCTTCTTATTGTTACATAAACTATTGGATAACGAATCTTTAACGCAATTTTTTCAATTCCCAGAAAGACCGGCGTATCCTGATTTAAAAAGGTCATCCAGTATGCGCGATCCGGTAAGGGTGCCTGATCGGCGATGAATGCGGTGGCAGTTAACTGGTCCCTGTTCTTTAACATATCCCTTAACGTGTCTTTCATTGCTATCAGACGGGTTCCGAATCTTGTTCGCATTCTGTACATCAATCCGTTAAAGTATTTATTTGTCAATGGATGATAGATCACATATAACTGATGCCTGCAACAAATGCTAAAAGTATTTCCAGCCCATTCCCAGTTGCCAAAATGTCCCATTACAAACATAAAACTCTGATTTTCTTCTGCGAGCTGAGTGATGATTGCCAGTGTTTCCGGGGCAAACTCACAATGCCTGATCATTTTTTCCTTTGAAATAGTAAGTGTTTTAAAGGTTTCCAGAAAAAGATCACAGAAATAGCGATAAAATCTTTTTTCTATTTCTTTTATTTCAAGGACTGATTTTTCCGGAAATGAATTGGAAAGATTCTGACGTACAATTGAGCGGCGATAATGTAATATGTAATACAGGATTATATAAACCCCATCTGAAAAGAAATATAACAGCGGAAAAGGCAAAAGGGAAAGCAGATAAATAAAAGGAAGGCAGGAATAATAAAAAAGTGCGGGTAAGATATTTTTCACTGGGAAAAAGTCAAAGATATGGCAATAATTCGTAGTAGATTGCGTTATCATTTGTTATAGATCCCCCATGAGACCCAGATTCTGCGGATATATTTTACTCTCTTTTCTCGTTGTTGCTATTTTCGGCTGTAATAAAAACAACCCACTTGTAACGGATACGCCTGCCGACTATTATCCCATGCATGTTGGCAGCTATATTATCTACAGAATGGACTCTTTAAAATTTGTAAATGTTGGCTCTCAGGATTCGATTATCAGTTATCACGCAAAGGAAGTAGTGGATGATTCTATTACCGATAACCTGGGAAGGCTCAGCTATCGCGTTATTCGTTACCTGAGCGACACAAACGAAATTGCACCCTGGACACCATCCATCGCATATATGGTAACGCCTCTTGCGGGCTCTGTTGAAGTTGTTGAAAACAACCTTCGTTATATAAAAATGATCACTCCCGTTCAGGATGGTATGACCTGGCTGGGCAATGCGTATATCGATACCAAGTCGGATACTTCACAAGTACCTTATATGGACGGATGGAATTATACCTACTCAAACACCGGAATGCCCTACACTGTTTTTGCAGGCACGATTCCTGTTTCGGTTATTGTCAATGAAGCTAACTCAGTTACGGGACTTGGCGACGGCTCATACACTCAAACCGTTTTCAGCCAGGAAGTCTATGGGAAAAATATTGGGCTAATCTATAAAAATTTCCTGTACTCAGTTTATCAGTCACCGAATGTAGAATATCCATCCGGAGCAACGATTGGATATGGTCTTACTTTTAATATGGTCTCCCATAATTAATATCATTGCGCCCCTTTCTAATTATTATCCTTTTTTTTGCACAAAAACTGCAAGCGCAGGAGTACAAATATCTTATTCATTTTTCTGATAAAAATAACAACGGATTCAGTCTATCGGATCCTCAAGCTTTTCTGTCGATTAAATCCATCGAACGCCGGACAAAACAAAATATCAAAATCGATTCAACAGATTTACCCGTTACCAGTTCATACATTGACAGCCTTTCTAAACTATCGGCCATTCGAATCCTCAATCGTTCAAAATGGTTTAACCAGGTACTTATTTCTCTAACTGATACGACACAGCTTCAGCAAGTCGGTCAACTCTCTTTTGTGCGATCATTCGAACCGGTAAACAATAATTTGCGAAAAAAAATTCCGGGTAAGGTGTCCGGTATTCAGACTAACGATCCTAATAGCACTTTAGCAACTTTAAAAATCTTCGGCCCCGACACTCTTAATTATGGTGCATCTCAAGGGCAGATATATATACATAATGGAGAGTACCTGCATGAACAGGGATTTCGCGGTGAAGGAATGACGATCGCAATGTTAGATGATGGATTCAATAATTATCTTACAAATCCAGCATTCGACAGCATTCGAAACGGAAACCGGATATTGGGCACCTACGACTTTGTAAATCTGAAAGTCAGTGTGAATGAAGAAGATCAGCATGGTGCCAATTGTTTTTCTATTATAGCTGCTAATTTACCAGGAAAGTTTATTGGAACTGCTCCTGCAGCCAAATACTGGTTATTTAAAACTGAGGATATAACTTCAGAAACACCAGTTGAAGAAGAGAATTGGGTTGCTGCTGCTGAATTTGCCGACAGTGCAGGAGTCGATCTGATCAGTACATCACTTGGATATGGTTATTTTGATGATTCTATTTATAATCTTGATTACGCAAAAAGGAATGGACATACTTCGTTAGTAAGCAGGGCCGCAAATTTTGCTGTTTCAAAAGGGATGATCGTAACTGCCAGTGCGGGAAATTCCGGCGGATTAACAGGTGAACAAAAATATATTCTTTGCCCTGCCGATGGAGACAGTGTTTATGCGGTCGGCTCTGTAGATGCGAGCGGTCAGATTGCTAATTCATCCAGTTGGGGACCCAACTCTTCGGGACGGGTGAAACCTGACGGAGTTTCTCTGGGTGAAGGCGCTTTTTTTGTTGCATCGGACGGAAATGTAAATTCGGGATCAGGAACTTCTTATTCAAATCCGAATCTCGCCGGACTTATAACCTGCCTCTGGCAGGCTTTTCCGGAATTTGCTTCGTATGAAATTCTTGATGCAGTACGTTTTTCAAGCAATTTATATAACACACCTGATAACCGTTATGGTTATGGCTTACCTGATTTTGAAAAAGCTTATACAATCCTTCAAAATAAAAAAATGGCAGCTTACAATCAGTTGCTTGGTAACGATTGGATTCGTGTTTACCCGGTGCCTTTTCAACAATCTTTCAACCTACTCATTAAACCGGCTATATCCGGAACTGCCAGTCTTCAACTACTTGACATTTCAGGAAAGACTATTATGAAACGTTCCATTTCTATCAGTGCCGATCAACTACAACTGACAGAATTTGAAGTCACTCAGGCTTTGTCAAAAGGTGTTTATTTTATCAGATATGTTGACCAGAAAGAAAAAAGGACATTAAAGCTTATTAAAAACTAGCAATAATCTCTCGAAAGAATTTGCTATCTTAAATTTAAAACCCGGTTTTCTAAGTTTAGGTTATATACCTACATCCTATTGCGTTATTTAAATTAACAGGCCTTTTCCATGGAAGAAAAAACTCAAAAAACCTCTAAAATAGACGAACGCCCTGAAGTTATCGTTGTAAGGAACTGGAAAGAATACCTGGGCGAATCATTGTTGATTGTATTCAGCGTTGCACTGGCAATCATATTAACTGAAGTATTTACCAAGATTCATGAAGACAGGCAAACCCGCGAAATACTGAGGCAGCTTCGTCAGGAACTCATTAGTAATAACGAAGCTGAGGAAATTCAATATCAATATCATCTTCGGGTATTGCACAATATCGATTCGGCATTGGAGGACGAAAAATACCGTAAAACTTTTATCGACAGTGGAAATGTTCATCTTACAATCATTGCACCATATGGAGTAATGAGAAAAGACTTGAATGATGTTGCATGGCAGGTTGCCAAAGAAAATAATATCGTTTCCAAGCTGGATTTGAAAACGTACAGTCTGCTTACTGACATATATGATAATCAGCAACGAATCATTAAATCGGAAGATGAAATTGGCAAAGTATTGTTGTCATATGAATCCCGTAAACCGGAAAATGCCAAGATCACGCTTATATTAGTGCGTGATAACTATCATGCATGGGCGGTTGATCGGGCCCCTGATTTATTAGAAAAATATAAAAAAGCGATCAATGAACTGAATGATTACTGATTTTAAAAATCAGGTCGTTCACAGCGTCTGAAATAAACACGGTGATAACCGGGTTATTGGGTTTATTTTTTTGTTATTGAAAATTATAAAATTGTCAAACAGGTATTGTTGTGTCTGCGGGTTGTTTTCTGAGAACAGGGGCGGGATTTCTTCTCAATTTATTCTGCTGTAAAAAACGTACGTGCAAAACGCCAATACCAACTGCAATAAAACCTTGAGCCATCACTGTGTTTTCCACGCCAACATGCTGGGATATAAAACCGATGAGTAACCCTCCCAATGGCTGCATTCCAAAGAAAGCCATTGCGTAAATACTGATCACTCTGCCACGCATAGA
>DATHPV010000395.1:0-3605 GCA_035483495.1 Puia sp. | reverse complement strand
TTAGGAATTTCTTTGCCAGTTGGTAAAATGCAAAAAGGAAAAGTAATGTGACGGTTGAATCCGCCAGCTTTAAAACAAATACTTTTTTACCAAATAAACTTGTAAAAAGTCGAAGCAAATAAGCAATCAATGGTGGGTGATCATAATAGGATAATGCCAGATGCTGTGCATAAAAATCGTAGTAAGCATCCTGTGGCATTATGCCCATGAACGCTATAAAAAAGAGTCGAATTGCAATCAGGAAGATGCATAATAAGACCAGAGATTTTTCACCAGTTGAAGGCCGGGCGGCAAACAGGAAATTATAAACTGCCTTGGCCATAGGCTTATTTAGCAAATTCAGCCCTGATTACATTTAGCGCTCCACCTGCCTTAAACCATTCAATTTGAGATTCATTGTAAGTATGGTTTACCAGAATCTCTTCCGGTTCGCCGTGCAGATGATGAAGAACTATAGTGAGGGGTTTGCCTGGAGTAAACTGAGTCAATCCGTTGATGTCTATAACATCATCTTCTAAAATTTTATCATAATCTGCTTTATCGGAAAAAGTTAAGGCAAGCATTCCTTGTTTTTTCAAATTTGTTTCATGAATTCTTGCAAAAGACCGTACTAATATAGCACGCACGCCCAAGTGGCGTGGTTCCATTGCTGCATGTTCACGGGAAGAACCTTCTCCATAATTCTCATCACCTACGACGATGCTTCCAATGCCCGCTGATTTATAAGCCCGCGCAGTTGCCGGCACAGGCCCGTATTCCCCGGTCAGTTGATTTTTTACGGAGTCGGTTTTTTCATTGTAATAGTTCAGTGCGCCGATAAGCATGTTATTTGAAATATTATCAAGATGTCCTCGGAATTTTAACCAGGGCCCGGCCATTGAAATATGGTCGGTAGTACATTTTCCTTTCGCCTTTATCAACAATCGCAAACCTTTCAAATCAATGCCTTCCCAGGGTTTAAATGGCTCCAATAATTGAAGTCTCTGAGAATCTGGCTTAACTATTACTTTTAGTTTTGATCCGTCTTTGGCAGGAGACTGGTAACCAGGGTCATCAACGGAAAATCCTTTGGGGGGCAATTCGAATCCGGTAGGTTCATCGAGCTTTACATTCATTCCATTTTTATTTTTAAGAGTATCTTTTAATGGATTGAAAGAAAGATGACCAGCGATTGCAAATGCGGTAACTAATTCAGGGGAGGCTACAAAAGCATGAGTTGACGATAATCCATCATTGCGACGGGCAAAGTTCCTGTTGAATGAAGTTATAATTGAATTTTTTCTGTTGGGATCATCGATATGGCGTGCCCATTGTCCTATGCAGGGACCACACGCATTGGCGAGCACCACTCCTCCAATTTTTTCGAATGTATCCAGAAAACCGTCTTTCTCGATTGTAAAACGTACCAATTCACTTCCTGGTGTGATGGTAAATTCTGCCAGCGTTTCCAGATTTTTTTCAATAGCCTGTTTTGCAACCGATGCTGAGCGACTAATATCTTCGTATGAGGAATTGGTACAGGAACCTATAAGAGCAACTTCCAATTTTTCAGGCCAATGATTGCTTTTAACGGCATCTGCAAATTTTGAAATAGGCCATGCCAAATCGGGAGTGAACGGACCATTTACATGTGGTTCCAGTTCATCTAAATTTATTTCAATTAATTGATCATAGTATGCCGCCGGATTAGCATAAACTTCGGGGTCTGGGCGCAGGGAATCCTTAATATTGTCCGCTAAAATAGCAACTTCTTCACGGTCTGTTGCTTTCAAATAAGCCGACATTCGGTCATCATAAGGGAATAATGAACAGGTAGCACCAATTTCTGCTCCCATATTACATATTGTAGCCTTGCCTGTTGCGCTGAGACTATCGGCGCCAACTCCAAAATATTCCACGATGGCGCCTGTGCCACCTTTAACAGTGAGAATACCTGCTACTTTTAATATAACGTCTTTGGCAGATGCCCATCCGCTCAGTTTACCCGTGAGTTTTATACCGATAAGCTTGGGCATCTTTAACTCCCACGCCAAACCTGCCATTACATCAACAGCATCCGCTCCACCAACACCAATCGCAATCATTCCTAGTCCTCCGGCGTTTGGAGTATGAGAATCCGTACCAATCATCATACCACCGGGGAAAGCATAGTTTTCCAATACTACCTGATGAATTATGCCGGCGCCCGGTTTCCAAAATCCAATTCCATATTTGTTCGAAATAGAGGATAAAAAGTCGTAGACTTCTTTATTAACGTCAAGGGCAGTCGTTAGATCTGATTTGGCGCCTGTTTTTGCCTGAATCAGATGATCGCAATGCACAGTAGAAGGAACAGCCACCCTTTCTCTGCCACATGTGCTGAATTGCAGCAAAGCCATTTGCGCTGTAGCATCCTGCATTGCAACCCGATCTGGTGCAAAATCCACATAATCTTTGCCTCGGGTATAGTTGCGTATTGTGCTCGAATAAAGATGTGTATAGAGTATTTTTTCAGATAATGTGAAAGCAGTGCCTGTAATTTTTTTTGCTAAGGCTATTTTTGAAGGCATTTCGTCATAAACTTTCTTAATTAAATCCAGGTCGAAAATCATGATCGTCGAATTTTAGTTAATGGGGTGGAAGAGAAGCAATTCAGAATGCAAATTTACCTAAAAAATGCGTTAAAGCCTAAGGCGTTAGTTGCTCTTTAGCCTATTTTTTTTAATTTTATATATATGAACAGAATGAAGGGATTCATTGAATGGCAATTGTTCGGTGTTTGTTCTGCAATTGGCGATCGTCTGGGTATCGCAACAACACGTATACGAACTTGGTTTATCTACATATCTTTTCTAACTATGGGATCTCCTCTGATTGTATATTGTGTTCTTGCCTTCTGGATGAATATCAAAAGATATATCAAGGCAGCCAAAAGAAATCCTTTCGAGGCTTAGATTTTGATTGCTTTAAACTACCGACTTTCTCAGCTTTACAAGTTTGGCAACAATTTCCTCGAGCAGATCCAGCTTTAACATCGTCGAACCGTCACTTTTTGCATTTGCAGGATCCGGATGTGTTTCAATAAATAACCCATCTGCCCCGGCTGCAATGGCTGCCATGGCAATAGTTTTTATCAAAGCAGGATTTCCACCGGTGATACCAGTACCCTGATTAGGTTGTTGCAGCGAATGAGTGCAATCCATTACAACCGGCACGCCATGATCTTGCATCCAGGGAATATTTCTATAGTCAACAACAAGATCCTGATATCCGAATGTATTTCCTCTTTCGGTGAAAATTATTTTATTGTTTCCGGCTTTTCGAATTTTGTCAGCTGCGAATTTCATGGATGGTCCGCTGAGAAACTGACCTTTTTTTACGTTTATTATTTTCCCTGTCTCTGCAGCTGCAATTAACAAGTCAGTTTGCCGGCAAAGAAAAGCCGGGATTTGTAATACATCCACAAATGCTGAGGCTGGAACTGCCTCGTCATGTGAGTGAATATCTGAAGTAGTTGGTATTTTGTATTTCTGGCCGGTTTTTTGAACTAGGCTTAATGCATTTGTGTCACCAATACCGGTAAATGATTCACCACTTGTACGGTTTGCTTTTCGATATGAAGCTTT
>DATHPV010000394.1:0-3661 GCA_035483495.1 Puia sp. | reverse complement strand
GCATTGATAACAACAATAGAGATTTCATTTTTTAATATTTAAAACATGTACGTGTCAATTAGTTTATTGGATTCTTAGTTAAAATGAATTAACAAATAAGAAATATGTGGTTTCATTTCCCCGTTTTAAAAAAACAATTTGCATGCCATGAGATTAATAATATTTCTCAATTATTTTCTTAATTAAAAATCTGATGTAGTGTGGTTTGCGTAATTAAAAAAAAACTAAAACGTCATGAAAGTACAGAAATTAAGAGATCAGATAGAGGACGCTTTTAAAGCACCGTTAAAAAGGAAATCATTTTTAAAATACACTGCGATTTCAGGAGCCGCCATGGTTATTGGCCTTGATTCCTGCTCGAAAAGTAATAATAACGGAGGCTCAAACACCGGAACCCCTATAGATGTTGGTTCAGGAGACACAGGCATTTTAAATTTCGCCTATGCCCTTGAACAATTGGAAGCCGCATTTTATACACAGGTCGCCACTTCCTTTTATTCGGGTATCAGTTCTGCAGAGCAGGCAATTCTTACAGATATTATGTATCACGAAGTGATACACAGAAATTTCTTCAAAGCTGCACTAGGATCCAACGCCATTGCAGCACTTGAAGTTGATTTTTCTGCTGTAGACTTCACGAGCAGGACGAGTGTACTGAATACAGCAAAAGCATTGGAAGACACGGGAGTCTCCGCTTATAATGGAGCGGGTGCATATATAATGAATGCAGATTATCTGACGCTGGCAGGAAAGATTGTTTCTGTGGAGGCTCGTCATGCGTCTGCTATTCGGGATCTTTTAAATCCAAAATCTGCAGACTTTGCAGGAGACGATGTGGTAAATCCGACATCTGGTCTGGACTTCTCAAGAACTCCCAACTCCACAACCGGTGGACCGAGTATAGTTGCTACTGCCAATATGTTTCTCAAAACAAAAATATCAGCAACTAAACTTCCTTAAAGATTTAATCATCCATAACAATTCAATCATTATTATATGAACGCAAATAAATTATTAGAAACACTTGACAAAGAAATAAGCCATAGCAGTCTTTCGAGACGCGACGCACTAACGAAGGGTTTAAATTTTGGTATAAAAAGCGCATTAACCGCGATCCCTTTTGCACTGCTTTTCAAACCGAATAAAGCACTGGCAGGAACAGGTGATGCAACACTGGTTCTTCAGGTTTTAAACTTTGCACTTACATTGGAGTATCTCGAATCTTCTTTTTACACGATGGGTTTAAGTTCAAATGGACTGGTACCTTCTTCTGATACAACAGTTATCAGCCAAATCAGCAAACATGAAACAGCACACGTCACATTACTAAAGACTACGATTACATCTTTAATGGGAACACCGGTCGCCGAACCCACTTTCGATTTTACGGCTGGTGGAATGTTTCCTGATGTGTTTACAAATTATCAGACTTTTCTAACACTTGCCAATGCTTTTGAAGACACTGGTGTAAGAGCATACAAAGGTCAGGCTGGAAATCTTCAGTCAAATCCCATGGTACTCACCGCTGCACTGGATATTCATTCAGTAGAAGCAAGGCATGCTTCTGAGATCAGAAGAATCAGAGGAAACAAAGGATGGATTACTGGCGCATCAACACCAGGTGTTCCTAACGCAGTTTATGGTCCCGGTAATCCTGTGGCATCCTTTCCTGCCGAAGACAATACTATGCAGGGCGGTGTGGACGTAACAACACTCGTCTCATTTCCATCTTCAGCATCCACGGAAGCCTTTGATGAACCGCTTGATATGAATACTGTATTAAGCATAGCAGGTCCGTTTATCAAAATGTAAATAAAGATTAATTAATATCCCTGACCCGTTATCCTAAAGGCCGGCTGTCTGCCGGCCTTTTTGTTCCTTTCGATACAATTTGAAAATAATTTAATCATCACCCAGATTTTTATATAATGGCATTTAATCTCTTTTATAGAAGTGGTCAGGCGGAAATGTCATTTATTGATCACCTGGAGGCATTACGATGGCATATAGTTCGGTCCTTTTTGGCAATAATTATACTTGCAATTTTGGCATTCGTAAAAATAGACTGGATCTTTGAGAACATCATTATGGGACCTTTAAAACAGAACTTTCTTTCTGTACAAGGCCTTTGCAGTCTAAGTCACACATTACATATTGGCGATACGCTTTGTCTGCCTGCATCGAATGTCCAATTGCAAACAACCGCCTTTGGTTCACAATTTATTTCCAGTATTACCATCGCTTTTGTTTGCGGATTTATTATTGCCTTTCCTTATATTTTCTGGGAGTTCTGGCGTTTTATCAAACCAGCACTTACTTCAAAGGAAATTAAGAGTACGCGAGGGTCCATATTCTTTGTGACGTTTTTCTTTCTGTTGGGTATTTCATTTGGCTATTTTTTGCTTGCTCCCTTTACTTTCAGTTTTCTTTCGAATTATAAACTGGGAATTAGCGGTATGTTGATTACCCGTCCTACCCTGGATGATTATTTGGATAATCTTCTGGATATCCTCATCGGTTCCGGAATCGCTTTTCAGTTACCGTTGGTTAGTTACGTATTGACACATATTGGTTTAATAACACCTAATCTCCTGAGAAAATATCGCAAATATGCGTATGTCGCAATCCTTTTTGTGGCAGCCGTCATCACTCCATCTCCTGACTGGATGAGTCAGACGATTGTGGCGCTTCCTCTTATAGTTTTATATGAAATCAGTATACGGATTTCGATGAGTGTTGAAAAAGCAAAAATGAATAAGGAAAATTAAATCCACTTGCGAACCGGAATAACTCAAAGATGGAACATGGGGAGATATCACTACAGGTAAATTTCTCATTTTAAAAAATTTAACAAAGGCATAATAATTGACCTGTTAAATAAATTAAAAACAGATTTATGAGGAAAAAGATTTTGAATTTGACAATGTTCTCCCTGATCCTAATCTCGAGATCCTATGGTCAAACCTATCCAGGTTATAGAACAAGTAATTACACCGGCGTCAACGGTGTTTTTTTTAATCCTGCAAATATTGCCGATAACCGATTCAAGTGGGATGTGAATTTATTCGCCATAAATGGTTTTGTGGGGACCGATCAGGGCGGATTGAAATTTAGTGATATTACGCATTCCTTTACGGCAGACTCGTTAAAGTCAAAACTTTTGAGAGGGAATGCGCAGGTAAATAGTCTGGACTATGTGGATATCCTTGGGCCTTCTTTTATGATTTCGCTGAGTCCTAAAACTTCAATTGCATTTTCAACAAGATCCAGGGTATTTGCAAACGTCCGTGATGTGAACGGCGATTTTGCAAACGCACTGATTAATCCTTCAAATTCAGGCATAACAACACCTGTTACCCTGAATGGTCAAAATTCTCTTACACATGCTACAGGATGGACGGAGATTGGTGGTTCAGTAGCCCAGGTTTTTACTCCAACGGGAAGTCATAGCTTTTTTAAAGGCGGTATCACTTTAAAATATATTGCCGGAACTGCTGATTCTTATCTTACCACTAACGGATTAACCGGTTCATTGCAAAATATTGGAGGAGTTGCAAATATTGTTGGTCCTGCTGCAGGAAACATTTCTATTAATACAACGGATGCAAATTTTAGCGACTATAAATTAAGCGACATTTTTAAATTTAACGGTCATGGAGTT
>DATHPV010000393.1:0-3353 GCA_035483495.1 Puia sp. | reverse complement strand
GATAAAGCTCAAATAACGGTTAGCGAGATTGCCACGACCTTTATAGTCAGGTGTCACGGCCGTACCATATTCAAATTTTCGGAGCGGGCCGGCATGAATACCAACGCAAAGGACCGGCCGGATCAGATTAAAACGGTATAGCCCGCTTAAAATGGATCCGAAATCCATGGTTTGAAGATCCTGTCCATCATTGATGAGCAATACCTCAAATCGTTCGGTTCGCTCTACCGGTGGTAAATAAAAATCGATGCGAAGGTTTCTTCCCAGTTTTTCGGATGGGAAAGACAATGTTTCTAAAGTTCTCAATTCCGGGTCTGCGGATTGCATATTTTCAAAAATAGGGAAGAATAGGGAGTTCATTTGTTTTTATAGCATTTTAAAAATAAATTTGGATGCCCACCAACATTTTTCATCATGAATATCAAGGAACAATACTATAAATGGCATTCACCGTCCCTGGATCGCGACCTGGAAATGCTGGTTTTCGGGCATTCGGGCCAACCCGTCATTTTGTTTCCAACTTCCAAGGGTGCATACTATCAGAATAAGGATCAGGGAATGATTGAAGCCGCCCATTGGTTTATAGAAAACGGAAAAGTGAAAATTTATTGTCCCGACAGTATTGACGCAGAAAGCTGGTACAACAAATCCATTCCACCTAATGAACGGGCATATAATCAGGACAGGTATGATCGTATGATTTCAACAGAACTGGTTCCCTGGGCTCAACACGAAACTGGTTTTGAAAGGATAGCTTTTGCCGGTTGCAGTTTTGGGGGGTACCATGCAGTAAATACTGCATTCAGACATCCAAATCTGGCTAGTTACTGCTTTTCAATGAGTGGTGCTTTCGATATTAAACAATTCACGGATGGTTATTATGACGACACGATTTATTTCAATAATCCGGTAGATTTTATTCCGAATGACAACAATCCGAATCTCTGGAAAATGGGTATTGTGCTGGGCACCAGCGAGTATGACATTTGCAAACCTGATAATGAACGCATGGACCTGATCCTGCAACAAAAAAATATTCGTCACTGGCTGGATTTAAGGCCAAATGCTACACACGACTGGCCGGTATGGCGGGAAATGTTTCCGCAATATTTGTCCTTAATCAATTAACTTCCTTTAATAAACACACTGCATGAAAAAGATCGGCGTTCTTTACGGCAAAGAAAGAAGTTTCCCTATGGCATTCATAGAAGCCGTAAACGGAAAGAATGTTAGAGGCATACATGCAGAATCGGTTTTAATTGATAAAGTAGTTCAGGGACAATCCAGCGGATACTCAGTGATCATAGACCGCATTTCTCAGGACGTTCCTTTTTACAGGGCATTTCTGAAAAATGCAGCTATAAGCGGAACTGCCGTAATCAACAACCCGTTTTGGTGGAGTGCTGACGAAAAATTTTTCAATAATGCACTTGCCGTAAAAATTGGAGTTCCTGTACCTAAAACGGTGATCCTGCCATCGAGAGACTTACCGGAAGACACGTCGGATTCTTCTTTCTCAAATCTCGCTTATCCGTTGGACTGGGAGTCGATCTTCAAATATGTTGGATTTCCTGCGTATATGAAACCCTTCGCTGGGGGCGGCTGGAAAAATGTATATAAAATTCAGAATGCCGAAGATTTCTATCAGAAACATAGCGAAACCGGAAGGTTGGTAATGCTGCTTCAGGAAGAAATCGTTTTTGAAGAATATTACAGATGTTATTGCATTGGGGGGAAATATGTCCGGATCATGTCTTATGAACCACGCAATCCGCATCATCTTCGATATGTTGCCGACTTCAAACCTTCTGAAGAAAGACTTCGTCAAATGGAACAAATCGTTCTGCGAATAAATAAATACCTGGGATACGATTTTAATACAGTAGAACTTGCACTAAAAGATGGTATTCCATATGCAATTGATTTTTGCAATCCCGCTCCCGATGCTGAACGGTCAAGCGTAGGAGAAGAAAACTTCAACTGGGTAGTAGAAACTGCGGCTATATATGCCATTGAAAGAGCGCTGGAAGCAAAAGAAGGTTTGGATAATCTTACCTGGGGAGAATATATTAAAAGGAGTACTGTTCAAAAACCGTTAATGAGCTAAACTTAGTGTGAGTGTGTGAGAATGTGAGAGTGTGAGAAGCAATCACTCTCACACTCTCACATTCTCACACACTCACACTTGTTCTATGGCAAATATCAATTATCAAAATTTCACACTCGGCATTGAAGAAGAATATATGGTCATTGATCCCGAAAGCAGGGAATTAAAAAGCCATGAACAGAAGATCGTGATCGAAGGTCAGAAGATGATCAGAGATAAGGTGAAGGCTGAAATGCATCAGGCAGTGGTTGAAGTGGGTACTGATATATGCAGGGATATAACGGAAGCGTATCAGGACGTTTCCACACTTCGTAAAACAATATCACAAATTGCCGGTGATCTTGGACTTTGGGTTGGTGCATCGGGTACCCATCCTTTCAGTCACTGGGAAAGTCAGCTTATTACGGATCATGCACGGTACAACGAAATCGTGAATGAGCTCCAGGAGGCTGCACGCAGCAATCTGATTTTCGGACTTCATGTTCATGTCGGAATGGAAAGCAGGGAGATGGCCAATCATATTGCAAACTCGACCCGTTATTTTCTTCCTCATATTTATGCCCTCAGTACAAATTCGCCTTTTTGGGAAGGACGTAGTACAGGATACAAATCTTTTCGCACCAAAGTATTTGATAAGTTCCCACGCACAGGAATTCCCGAATATTTTGAAAGCATAGAAGCATATGAAAATTTTATCAAACTATTGGTGAAAACAAATTGCATCGACAATGCAAAAAAGATATGGTGGGATCTCCGTGTGCATCCGTTTTTCAATACTGTAGAATTCAGAATTTGTGATGTTCCCATGACTGTTGAAGAAACGATATGTATCGCGGCTCTGTTTCAGGCGATATGTGCAAAAATATACAAACTCAGAACCCAGAATCTGAACTTTATCATTTATCAGCGGGCACTTATAAATGAA
The DNA here is from genome assembly GCA_035483495.1 of Puia sp. GTDB lineage: Bacteria > Bacteroidota > Bacteroidia > Chitinophagales > Chitinophagaceae > Puia. The sequence goes on along the minus strand of DATHPV010000393.1, from coordinate 321 downwards.
AATAAATGGCGTGCCAGTCGTTATGGTATTGATGGTCATTTGATTGACTTCGGAAAGGAAGAAGAGGTCAATACCCGCGTACTGATATATGAATTGCTGGATTTTATTGACGACGTGGTTGACCCGCTTGGCATACGCGATGCAATAAGCATTATTCCTAAAATGTTTGAAAAAGGAACCGGGGCCGACAGGCAGTTAAAAATATTCGAAGAATCCAAAAGCCTGGTGAAAGTAGTTGACTATATACATGACCAGTTTCTGTTTGGCTTATAGAAGATTCTCAATAACCATTGCGCTTGCTCCTCCCCCACCATTACAAAT
>DATHPV010000392.1:0-4942 GCA_035483495.1 Puia sp. | reverse complement strand
ACATCTGTAAGTTTTTTGAACTATGAACGCTGAAATAAAATAGCAGGATCTACGTGAAGCTTCCAATCCGATGCCAATCTATATTCTATTATCAATCAATATATTAATCAACAGATTTTTATAAAACTGTACGATTTTGATATGCTCCTGTGCGCTATTGTTTGGGCCAGTGCAGACTGACAATTTATCACAAAAAAATCTGTGGCACCATTTTCACACGTTAGTACTGTTACTCTATTTTTTAATTTAAAAAGAAAAAACATGTACTACAATCAGTCATGGGCCGCAAAAGGCAACAATTATGAGGGCAGGTCAATAGCAGGCCGCTCCATGCAAAGATCAGCCGTGAACATTTACAAAACAGAAAACAGCTATGAAATGCTGGTGTTCGCTCCTGGTCGTATCAAAGAACATTTTCATCTTGACATGAATGGAAATGAACTCACCATTTCTTACAATCCGCCCGAAGGATTTCCCCGTCCCGAATGGATATTGAGGGAGTATAGCCGGGGTGGTTTCAAAAGAACATTTACCCTGAATGAGAGCATCGACAGTCAGAACATCACTGCTAAATATGCAGACGGTGTACTGCAGGTCAGCCTTCCTGTCATAGCAGGAAAGGAAAATGAAAGAAAAGAAATAGCAATTAACTAATTGCTTCTTCTTTTATTCAAAACGGGTATCAAAAGATGCCCGTTTTTTTTGTCACCAGTATATTATTTTTCAGAATGCTTAACACTGCCCAAAAGCATAAAGGCTGCTATTTTTAAGCCCGCTTTGATGAGAGTTGCTTTTGAAGCGATGTTGTCTTTATCTGTGCGGGCAGCAGGAACCCTGCCATTTAGATAACATTGCTTTTTTAACTCTTGAATAAGAAAACTTCCAAAACCTTTTTTGCGACAATCTTCTCTGACTTCCATATACAAGTCCGCGAACGGCATGTTATAATGAAGTAAGAACCCTCCGGTTGCCACCACCTCTTTATTAAACTCTAAAATATAATCTCCTACAGGTTCTGCTTTATGCTCAAAAACAAGATCATTTTCCGCTCGTTTTCTAAACAGTATTTTATCCTGTGTAAGTTCAGAAGTGATTCTGTCTTCAAATAAAATCACATTTGAACTTATATCATGCCCAAATTCATATAACAGGGTCGTCAACAGGAAATCATTGCTTTGGCACTCTATTAAACCTGCTTTGGAGGAATGCAATAACTCTAAAAAACAAAGCGACAATAATTTTCTATGAGAAGGAACAATATAGAATTCGAAGACTGTATCTCTGTCGCTAATATTTTCATTACCTTTTATGGAGCCATAACCAATTTTTTCAGAATTATAAAGTATCATATAGCTATCTGTCCATCCTCTTTCATGACAGGCATTATACCTGATTTGAAAATTGTTTTCCTGCAAAAATAAAATTCGCAAATGCAAAATTTCATTCAGGTTAACTTTATTCACATGAAGGTCCATTTTGTAATGGTATTGAGTTTAAATTTGAAAACGTATCATATAAGCTATAATGGCAAAACTAAAATTATATATTATTATTTAATCAATGCTGCCGCCGGTGAAATGCTGAATGATTACTGGATTTAGTAATTTTAAATAAAAATAAGGATGCGTTTGAACACCCCTGCCCCCTTACTTAACAAGATTTTCCTTTTCCTCGTAATTGTTATAATTCTTACTGGTTTTAAAATAACTTCTTCGAAATTAGCAGACGACAAAGAGGATATTGCTTCCATGCTGGATTCATTTAATGCAGCGGCGGCAAGGGCCGACTATACGGGCTATTTCAACTTTTTTACCAGCGATGCCATTTTCATTGGAACAGACGCAACAGAACGTTGGGATAAACAACAATTTATGGTCTGGGCTAAAAAGTATTTTGACAGAGGCAGGGCCTGGAATTTTAAATCGATCGACAGGCATATTTATATCAGCGATAATAAAAACCTGGGCTGGTTTGATGAACTGTTGAATACTCAAATGAAGATTTGCAGGGGCTCGGGTGTGGTTGTAAAAAAAGATGGTGTTTGGAAAATCCAGCAATATGTATTGTCCATAACTATGCCGAACGATCAGATCGATGGAGCGATTAAATTAAAAGCACCCATGGAAGACTCGATTATACATTCCCTCATTAAAAAATGATTATTTCTTTAATAAAGCATCTGCATTCCATTTATCCCAGGAATATGGGAGGAAGAACAGTCCTGCAAGTAAAATAGTTCTGGGAATTACATGACTCAGGTCCCAGATGGGTTCCATTAACCCGTGTCCAAAAGAAACAATCAATAAATCCACCGCCAGAACGTACATAGCGCATCTTCTGAATAACCCGATGATCAGTAGAAATCCTCCAATCAATTCTACATACGAAGTATAATAAGTAGTAGTGATGATCAGCCATTTGGGTAGTATGCTATTTTCAAAAACCCTGAAGAAGCGGTCATAAACAACCGAAAGACCCATGGTAAATACTTTGCCATAACCCTGCATAAGAAATATTATTCCCAATAGTACCCGTATGAAAAATATGCCAGCGGCACGTTGTCTTTCTTCTGGTTTATTTGCAAGTGTGTTTAGATCTGTCATTTAGTGCATCAGTAGGATATGCTAAAGATAGTTTTAGTAATTCAAAAATGAGAGCTATGAATTTTATCCACGCTTATTTTTCTTAATTTCATAAAAATCTGAAGAGATGAGATATATAACTGCATTGCTAATACTGTTGGGCCTGGAATCCTGCTCTCAACCAGATAACAGAATAGTTATTGGGAAAAAAGATCATATTTATTCCAACATATTAAAAGAGAACAGGGAGATTTGGGTACACCTGCCGCAAAGCATGAACAGTTCCGTATTTGGTAGTTCACGATACCCTGTTATTTATTTGTTGGATGGCGATGGTCATTTTTCTTCAGTTACGGGTTTGCTGGAACAGTTAACTGAAATAAATGGAAATATGCTTTTCCCGGAAATGATAGTGGTTGGAATTACAAACACCGACAGGATGAGAGACCTTACACCCACACATACCCAACTTAATTTTGCAGGCGACAGCAGCCAGCCCAGCACATCGGGCGGCGGCGGGGAATTTATTTCATTTATTGAAAAGGAGCTTATTCCCCATATTGATTCACTCTATCCAACCGCGCCCTATCGGATATTTATCGGGCATTCCCTTGGAGGTCTAACGGTCATCAATACACTGATGCATCATCCGCAGATTTTCAATTCCTATCTGGCGATTGATCCGAGTATGTGGTGGGACAGGCGGTCTCTCTTAAAGCAAACAGGATCTATTTTAATGCAGAACAACTTTAAAGGCAAAACACTATTCCTGGGAGTTGCCAATACCATGTCGCCCGGACTGGATACCGCTACAGTCAGGAAGGACACGATTCTGAGCAATCAACATATCCGGTCGATCCTTTCATTAACCGATTCCTTAAAAAAGGCAACAGGAAACGGCTTGAGATGGGAATACAAATACTATAGTGAGGATTCACATGGTTCTGTTCCGCTGATCAGTGAATATGACGGACTACGATTTATTTTTGATTTTTATAACTTCAAAAATGCCAATCAGCTTTTTCAAAAAGATGTTAGTGCGGAAATGGCAGTGATGTCCCTCAAAGATCATTACAGGGAAATTTCGCAGGAGATGGGGTATGAAGTGACTCCGCCCGAGGATTATGTCAACAACCTGGGTTATGGACTTTTACAGAACAAAATGAACGAAAAGGCCTTTGCATTTTTCAAACTGAATATTGACAATTATCCGAAAAGTGGTAATGTATACGACAGTATGGGGGATTATTATGTCGCTATAAATGACAAGGCAAAAGCAATAGAAAATTTCAAAAAGGCGCTCACGTTGTTTAATAATCCCGATACTAAAGGCAAACTTGAGAAACTGGAACAGGGGAAATAAAGACATGAAATATATTTAACACTTTACCGTCTTCTTCTTTTTACCGAGTGTTCCTTTTGTTTTCATTTTCGAAATATATTCTACTGCATCCGGGACTTTACATGCTGTTCCGTTTTTGTCAACTTCCACCTTGCCTATTTTTTTTCCTGTAGCCACTGCGTAGTCGGTCAGCGATTTTACATAAGATCCGACAGCAATTACAAAACCATTCATCGTAGATACAACCCTGTTTTCTGATGAGTGAATAGTCTTCGCAACACGATCGAGCAATGATTTTATTTTAGGGATATCGAGATCTGCATCTTCTTTTAAAGAAACGATGGAGCTGAGTGTTGACCAACCTGACGCGGCGATGTGTTCTTCCTTACTATCGATCCACTGTAGCGCGAGTTCGAACCCATGATCACCTTCGGCGGCCACCCAGGGCACCGTGTATTCGCTGATATTTTGAGAAACTGCCTGTTTGGCCCAGGATTGCAAATCGGACTTCGTCATTTTTTTATCGTCGGCAATCAGTCCGGCCAGGTACATGGCATCTGCATTTCCGGTTGCATATAAATCTTTCGCAAGCTGATAATCCATTTTTATTTTCTTCTGAATGGGTTTAAGATACTCCACTTTCACACCGAAGAAAGGTTCTTTTACACCGTGTTTCACAAGAATTTTCTTGATACTTTCTGAACCCTTGGATTTGAGTTCAGCCATGATATCTTTTACGGTCATAAGAAAGGTTTCTACTAATTTAAAATAAAAAACCGATTCATATTCTCGAAGAGATATAAATTAGATGGAAATCAACAGTGGACAGAATTGTCTCAGACAACTTTCAATATTCTCGCAGCACCTGCATAAGGCACGGGCTGTATAGTGTTGTCGGGAGCAAGTTTACCATATTGAATACCTGCACCAAAAACGAGGACCATATCAGCACCGGGTAATTTAGTGTCGAAAGGTGTTAACTGATAGCTGGCGGAAGGGTGTTGGATATTTGTTGGCA
>DATHPV010000391.1:0-2748 GCA_035483495.1 Puia sp. | reverse complement strand
CGAATCTTTTGTTCTTTTCCGGTTCCTTTGTCTTTAGCAACTACATGTAAAATGCCGTTTGCATCTATATCAAAAATGACTTCTATTTGTGGAACTCCTCTGGGTGCCGGTGGTATCCCATCCAGGTTAAACATGCCTAAGCTCTTATTTTGATTTGCCATTGGCCTTTCACCCTGAAGGACGTGTATCTGAACGCCAGGCTGATTATCACTCGCTGTAGAGAAAGTTTCAGACTTCTTCGTAGGAATGGTTGTATTGCTGTCGATCAGTCTTGTCATTACGCCGCCCATGGTTTCAATACCAAGGCTCAACGGAGTGACATCCAGTAAAAGCACATCTTTTACTTCACCGCTTAATACAGCTCCCTGAATCGCAGCTCCGATAGCCACTACTTCGTCCGGATTTACCCCTTTATTTGGTTTTCTTCCGAAGAATTTTTCCACGATTTCCTGAACTTTTGGAATTCTTGTGCTTCCGCCTACAAGAATAACCTCATCTATCTGCGAAACTGTTAATCCGGCATCTTTCATGGCCTGTTCGCAGGGTTTAAGACATCTTTCAAATAATTTATCTGAAAGCTGCTCAAATTTTGCGCGTGTGAGTTTTTTCACGAGATGTTTGGGTACTCCGTCTACGGCAGTCACATAAGGAAGATTGACTTCGGTTTCTGTTGAAGAGGAAAGTTCAATTTTAGCCTTTTCAGCAGCTTCTTTCAAACGTTGCAATGCCATGGGGTCCTTACGGAGATCTATATTTTCGTCTTTTTTGAATTCGTCTGCCAGCCAGTCGATGATGATTTTGTCGAAATCGTCACCGCCCAGGTGGGTATCACCGTTCGTTGACTTCACTTCAAAAACCCCGTCGCCCAGTTCCAGCACGGATATGTCAAATGTTCCGCCACCCAGGTCAAAAACGGCTATTTTTTCATCTTTACCTGCTTTATCCAGTCCGTAGGCCAGTGCAGCTGCAGTTGGCTCGTTTACAATACGGCGAACATTCAATCCGGCGATCTCTCCGGCTTCTTTGGTTGCCTGACGCTGAGCGTCATTGAAGTAAGCAGGTACGGTTATGACCGCCTCTGTAACTTCCTGACCCAGATAGTCCTCTGCGGTTTTCTTCATTTTCTGAAGGATCATCGCACTGATTTCCTGGGGAGTATACTGACGGCCGTCTATGTCAATTCGGCAAGTGTTGTTGTCACCCTTAACTACTTTATAGCTCCAGTGACTAATTTCATTGGTTACTTCGTCATACCTGCGGCCCATAAACCTTTTAACGGAGGATATGGTATTAACAGGGTTTGTAATAGCCTGACGCTTAGCGGGATCCCCCACTTTACGTTCGCCATTTTTCAGAAAAGCGACCACGGACGGGGTAGTCCGGCGCCCTTCGTCGTTTGCAATGACCACGGGTTCATTTCCTTCCATTACTGACACGCAGCTATTGGTGGTTCCGAGGTCAATTCCGATTATTTTGCCCATAATATTGATTTATTTAAGGTGAGTCTTTAATGGTTCACAACTCAATGTCAATCATTATGCCATGCGGAAAAAAATGCAAAAATGGCAGATGAGCTTAAAGCTTAAGGCTTAAAGCTTAAAGCTAATCGCCATTCTGTGGCTCTTTACCAATGTCGGATTTCACCAAGTAGGCATGGTTAATAGTCAGACAATTGAATCCAGTTCCCAGGGTAGATATCTTCAAAATGTTTTCCAACCAAAAAGTTCCTGGGTACGATAACAACAGCTTTACTGTTTTTGTTAAGCCACGACGACCACCAGCTAAACGATCCGTTGGAGTCAATTTGATTTGGGCTGTTGGACATCAGGAACATATCTTTCCAACTGTCTTCTTTTTTATTGATGTCAATAATCGTGTATTCATCACCTTTGAAATTAGCCCGGACCCATGCATGATCATTTGTAAAAAAAAAGAATCGTGGTGATACCAGCTTCGACTTCATCATTTCAATGGCAGTTACAAAATAATCCAGCGTACAAACACCTCCCAATTTGTTGAAATTATTTGCATCCATGAAATCACCTCTCCGCACATGTACTGATACACTACCGGGTGATTTTATTTGTTCCAATACCTCAAGGTTTTCTTTACCGATTTTAGCAGTATTAAATTGAAAATTTTTTAAAACAATGTCTTTAATCCCAACAAAATATTCTTCCGAATGCCATCCGCCCACATAAAATTTTAAACCCCATCGGGCAGGCTTCAAAAACTCGGGTTTGAAATTATAATCATCATTTTCATAAACAATTTTAATTCCCACGAACTCCAATATCCATATCACCGGTTTAGAAATAAATGTATATTTTCTAAAGCTCGCTATATTAAAGATCCAGTTTAAGACTTTATCAGAAAGAGTATCATGATATTTAATTCCAAATACATTATCCAATTCATATCCGTGATGACTATTATGTGATTTCTTAGTATAAAGAAATCTTGTTGATCTGGAAATTTCCTTTTTATTCAGGTAGAATGCATATTGTGACATTTGATTCCCCAAACCATTAAATATCATAATCACATCCATAAAAACCAATTATTAAAATGCCACTTAATAAAACAAGTGAATGTATAATTCATATTTAATTAAATCTCTTCCCCGGAACAAATAAACCAGACTTATCGTTCTTTTCAATATGATTGAAAATATGAATTTTTTATTTTCTTGAAAACTAAACTATTTTACACCCTCGATTTAAGTAATCACTATGGCTCATTTATTGA
>DATHPV010000390.1:0-3500 GCA_035483495.1 Puia sp. | reverse complement strand
AAAGCTTGACGGTGAATGTTTACAAAACTTATTATTCCCTGGTAGTGAGTAAAACGCAGCTTGATTTACTGGATGCGAATATCGCCCGGGCGGCCAAGTTTCTTCATGATACGAAAGTGATGAACGATAACGGTTTTGCGGAAAAACTGGATGTAAACAAGGCTGTCGTGCAACTGGCGAATCTTCAAACTTCCAGGGAAAATACAGAAACGAATATTGTGAATGGTTATCTGACTCTTAAATTTTTAATTGGGATTCCCGCTTCCGATTCAGTTCAACTGACTACAAGTTTCGATGAGGCACAATTGAAAGGCGGCATTCCGATGGACCTTCAATACCGTTATGAAGACAGATACGATTTTCAGACATTACAGATTTCAAAACAGTTGAGCGAATTTGATGTGAAAAGATATAAGGCTGTTTATTATCCAACCCTCAGTTTAAACGGAGCTTATCAAAAAAATGCACTCAATAATACCTACGATCTGTTCAGCAAATCCAGCACATGGTATAGCACATCTTATTTTGGACTGTCTTTGAATGTTCCCATATTCAGTGGATTTTCGAAAGACGCTAATTTAAAAAAGGCAAGAGTTCAATCTAACCTTCTAAATGACCAGCTTGAAAATCTGAAACAGAGCATTGATGTGGAAGTACGCACAGCCAGGAATAATTTTATCAACGCGATCAGCAATATGGATAACCAGAAGGAAAATACAACCCTCGCGGAATCTGTTTATGATCAAACCAAGAAAAAGTACGAGTCCGGTCTTGCTTCGTCAACAGATCTGACGAACGCGCAGACGGACCTCATCCAGGCACAATCCAATTATATTAACGCACTATATAATGCAGTCGTAGCAAAAGTTGATTACCTGAAAGCCATTGGTAAAATTTAAAAAGCGAAACAAACCAGTTTATGAAAAAAATATTTTTATCAGCCCTTACAACCGGAACAGTTTTATTGATTTCCTGCTCGCAGGCAGGTGATCCTGTAGCCAAACAGAAAGAAGAGTTGCAGAAATTAAAAGATCAGCAATCTACTCTCACTTCCAAAATCCAAAAAGCCGAAGAGGCACTTGGAAAAGTAGATTCTTCCTCTGCCAAGAAAGAAAAAACTAAACTCGTAGCAATTCAGCCCGTGTCACCAGTCAATTTTACACACTATATCGAACTGCAGGGTAAAATTGATGCGTTGAACATCGCCTTTGTAACACCCCGAAATGGTAATGGAGGTCAGGTAAAAGCGATCTACGTAAAACAGGGTGATATGGTTAAAAAGGGACAATTACTTCTTAAACTGGATGATGCTCTGTTAACCCAGCAACAAGCCCTGGCCAAACAACAACTTTCTTTTGCGCAGGATTTATATAACAGAAGAAAAAATCTATGGGCACAGCAAATTGGCTCAGAGGTCGAACTGGTTACTGCCAAAAATCAGGTGGATCAAATGCAACGCCAGGTTGATTTCGTGACCAAACAGATTGAACAAACCAATGTATACGCCGATATCAATGGAGTCGCTGATAACGTAAATATTCGTCTGGGTGAATTTTTTACGGGTAATAACCAGATCCGGCTTGTAAATACAAACGATTTGAAAGCAGTTGCACAGGTTCCGGAAAATTATTTGGGAAAAGTAAAAGTGGGATCCAATTTAAAAGTCGTGATCCCTGAGCTAAATAGTAAAACAATTGATACAAAAGTATCAGTAACCGGTAAAACGATCGATGCAACGAACAGGAGTTTTTATATTGAAGCGAAGCTTCCCTATGATAAAGATTTTTATCCTAACCAGATTGCGCTGATCAAAATACAGGATTATACAGCTACAAATGCACTTACGATTCCTCTGAACAGTCTTCAGAACGATGAAAAAGGTAAATATGTGATGGTGGCTACTAAAGACGGAGACCGTTTAATAGCTACCAAAAAACCGATTAAAATCGGATTGATGTACAGTGACAGGGTTGAAGTTGTATCTGGCATACAGACTGGTGATGAAATTATTACTGAAGGCTATCAGGGATTATATGATCAACAACCCATAACCACAAAGGTGCAGTGATTTCACGCAGTATCCATAACCATTCCAATTCGTTTTTATGAGCACACTGGAAAATATCAAGGAAAAGTTTAAAGAATTTAAGCCCACAAGCTGGGCTATTAATAATAAGACTTCGGTTTACCTGCTGATCATTTTTGTGACCATTCTGGGAGTAAATAAGTTTGTCACAACACCAAAAGAGCAGTTCCCGGATATCGTGATTCCGACGATTTATGTACAGACTACTTATGTAGGTAATTCCCCCAAGGATATAGAAAATCTCGTTACCCGCCCAATTGAAAAACAAATTAAGGGTATCACAGGTGCCAAGATCAATAAACTCACAAGTACTTCTGTGCAGGATTTCTCTGCGATTATCGTAGAATTTGAAACAGATGTTCAAACGGATGTCGCTCTTCAGAAAGTGAAAGATGCCGTAGATAAATCAAAACCAGATTTACCTACGGACCTTACTGTTCAGCCGAACGTAGTAGAAGTTAGTCTGTCTGACCAGCCAATCATGTATGTGAATGTGAGTGGTAATTATGACGGCCAGCACCTCAAAAAATTTGCAGATGATCTGAAAGACAAACTTGAAGAATTATCCCAGATTAACCGTGTAGATGAAGTCGGCGCCCCTGAACGTGAGTTTCAGATCAACGTCGACAATTACAAAATGCAAAGTTCGAACATCACCTTCAACGATATAGCGAATGCTGTGGCCAACGAAAACCTGGATATCTCCGGTGGTTTATTGGATGTAGGGACCATGAAAAGAACCCTTCAGTTGAAGGGCCAGTTTAAAACAGCATCTGACATAGCACAGATTGTTATAAGAAATACTTCTGCAGCACCCATTTATCTCAAGGACATTGCTACCATCGTTGATACTGTAAAGCAAAGTGAAAGTTATGCCCGTTTGGATGGGAAAAATGTAGTCACCCTGAATATCATTAAACGCAGTGGTGAAAACCTGATTGAAACTTCTGACGAAGTAAAGAGGGTAGTGGCAGAAATGAAAGCCAGTGGATTTCCAAAAGATCTGGCCGTTGTTGTAACTGGAGATCAAAGCAGAACTACCCGTACATCATTCAATGACCTCGTGAATTCAATAGTCATTGGATTTGTTCTCGTACTCGTGATTCTGATGTTTTTTATGGGTGTCACAAATGCATTTTTCGTGGCGCTTTCTGTCCCACTAAGTATGTTTGTTGCATTCATGTTTCTGCCGGCTGCTGATATTATAATCGGCGGACATGTTACTTTAAATTTTATTGTACTCTTTGCACTTCTATTCGGTTTGGGTATAATAGTGGACGATGCAATCGTTGTAATCGAAAATACCCATCGGATTTTTACAGAAGGCAAGGGTAAAATATCTTCTATCATTGCAGCTAAAATTGCCGCAGGGGAAATATTTGTACCCGTACTGGCCGGCACACTTACAACACTT
>DATHPV010000389.1:0-3262 GCA_035483495.1 Puia sp. | reverse complement strand
GCCAGTGTTCCTCTCACCGCTCCCGGATTGGGTATAGAACTGGTGGATGAAGAATGCAAAAAACATCTCCTGCCAACTGATAAATCTTATTTCGCACCAACGCCTGACTGGAATGATAAACGTTCTCACGACAGGCCCTGGAGTTAAAAAATTTATACAAGTATGCCTTACAAACAATTCAAGCCCGATCCTGCATTGTCGACCTGGTTTGAGCCGGAATAATGTTATCACTCGATTCTCTAACCAACTATCTGATCAGTATTACCGTTCCGCTTTTATCTTCGGGTTTCTCTCCTGTTAGCTGGAAGAGGCAATTCCAGACATACGTATCCTCGGGCTGCAGAACTCCCGACAATGTTCCATCCCATCCCTTGCCCGGGTCTCTGGATTTAAAAATCATTTGTCCCCATCGGTTGAAGATGGTTAGCGTATAGTCAACCACAGGAGGACCGTAGAACGATGGTTTAAATACATCATTCAAGCCATCTCCATTTGGTGTGAATGCATTGGGCGCAACAAATTTATCACAGGAATAAATCTGGATGGAATCTTTTCCGACACAGTTGTTACTGTCTGTTACCTGTACCCAATAGGTACCCGGATGACTGATCTTCAGGCTTTGGTTTTGCGAATTATCATTCCACAGATAATCACGATAGAAAGAATCTGTGTATAAGACGATGCTGGGCAATCCACAAAAATCCGGGACATGCGTATTTACTTTTAATACAGGATCGGGTAATGATGCGACCACCAGAAGCGCAGGTGCAGAAAGTGCGGTGCAACAGCTGCTGGTAACAAGACAACGATATTGCATGTTATTCAGGGCTGTCGTTACATTCGAAACCGACAGTGTATTTGTTCGCGAACCACTCACTCCGGCGCCATCGAAGACGTCGTCCCAGGAATACCCGAGTCCGGATTGCCATTGATAAGTTTCACCTGTAGCAGATTGCACCGTGAACATGGCACTACCTGAGCCGCATATGGTAACCGAATCCGGAGCCGTAACTTCCAAAAAATTATCAGGCTGATTTTTTCCAAGATAAAATCCATCATAGGCGATATAACCGTCGAATCTGCCTTGCGAGCAGATGATCACCAGGGAATCGGCCGTGGCAACAACTGATCCGGAATAAGTACTCCATTCAAAAAGTTTTCCGCTGGAAGGATTGGAATATCCTGTTGCACCAATGAGGGTCACGTTCGGAGCATAAGGGATTAAGGCACCCGCGGCAGGCGGACCGGTTGAAATTCCCTGTGAGGCCCAGTAGTAACGGAAATAATATATGGTACCAGGGGTGAGTCCGTAAACCGTTTGTGCAAATTGTTCATGATCCCATACATTCTCCCAGGTACCCCCATCGGGAGAAGCTACCGGTGTGCCACCCCACCAGACCCAACCCGGCGAGCAGTGCAATATGCAGGTATCGCAATTAACATCTGGCGTATTGAGGCCCGGAAGTTGACCCGGGTATATATACCATCCCGGCGGAACCGTATCAGATCTTACTATGTTGCTGGTCATAGAGCCATTAACAATCAGATTCTGGGACAAGGACCGGTAACCAGAAACGGATAAAATAAAAATCAGACCGATTTTAAGTAGTTTGTTATATCGTTCAGGCAATCGCAACTTCAAGGATGAACTGTTAGGAATTCAATATACTAAATTCCATAGTCTGCAGGAAATCCTGTTTGTGCAGCGTTCATCGATCACTGTTTGTTATAACTCATTATCCACCGTGAATGAAAAACAATTATGACAGAATCGCCTTTGGTTACGATTTTCTTAGCAGACTGATATTTGGCAGAGCACAGCAGAATGCACAAACAGCCCTTCTCCCTTACATTAGAAATGGCGACCGGATATTGATAGCAGGAGGAGGAACCGGATGGATATTGGAAGAAATTAATAAAATTCATCCCTCAGGACTTTATATCGTATATGTCGAACAATCCGATAAGATGCTCTCGCGATCTAAAAAAAGAAATTGCGGGCTCAATAAAGTAATTTTTATACAGAAGGAGGTAGAATATGTCCACCTGGAAAATGACTTTGATGTGATCATCACAGGTTTTTTCTTTGACAATTTCAATCAATCAAAAGTGGAATTTATATTTAACCATCTAAGCTCCCGTCTGAAATACGGAGGACGATGGTTTTTTACCGATTTTAAATTAAATCCCGGGAAATCGCATTTGTGGCAACGGGTAATGTTGAAAATAATGTACTTTTTTTTTCGCGTCGTGTGCAAAATAGAAGCTTCTCATTTGACAGATATGCTTCCATTATTCAGAAAGGCCGATTATTCTCCGGTTTTTACATTATCAGTATACGGCAACTTTATACATTCCATATTGTACGAAAAAAAAGAAATTTATGAAACTCCCGAACAAAATCTTCTTCGATGAAGAATAAAAAGAGTCTTGAAATCCCGGCTGTACCTGCGGTACTGTTAGCTATCATCAGTTTCCAATGTGGTGCTGCGCTTGCAAAAGGGATATTTCCTGTGTTAGGACCTGTTGCAACTTCTTCGTTAAGAATTATTTTGTCTGCAATTATTCTAATCATTTTTAACCGGCCCAATATCCGGAATTTGACAGGAGCGCAATGGAAAGCCGTTGCGTTGTACGGGTTGACATTAGGGGTGATGAATGTTGTTTTCTATTTGGCTATAGCACGTATCCCGCTTGGCCTGGGTGTTGCCCTTGAATTCATTGGTCCACTCGTGCTTGCGCTTACCGGCTCTAAACGCGTCATAGATTTTTTATGGGTTGTATTGGCTGCCGCAGGAATCATAATGATTGAACCGTGGGGCAATAAAACTATTGATATTATTGGCGTTCTACTTGCTCTGCTTGCCGGCGCATTCTGGGCGGCTTATATTTTAATTGGCGGACACATCTCCAAAATAATGGATAGTGGTAAAGCCGTTACCATTGGGATGATTTTCGCCTCCTTGTTAGTGTTGCCCATAGCTATAGCTGACGGACTTTTATCCCATCTCAGACCGGCAATGCTCGTACCGGGTCTGGGACTTGCGCTACTTTCAAGCGCAATACCTTTTACGCTGGAGATGAGTGCACTGAGAAAAATTCCGGCAAAAACATTCAGCATTCTAATGAGTCTGGAGCCCACCGTAGCCGCGATGTCAGGTCTCATTTTCCTTCATGAATACCTGTCTTTGTATGAATGGCTGGCAGTGGTGTTGATTATTGTTGCCAGTGCAGGCGCTACACTTACCAGAAAAAAACCAAC
>DATHPV010000388.1:0-4147 GCA_035483495.1 Puia sp. | reverse complement strand
CTTCCGCTACGAGGGCGTGGGACGATGCCGTACAGCTCGGTGAAAAATTTGGTTATCGTAATGCACAGGCGACAGTAATTGCACCTACAGGAACCATTGGTCTGGTAATGGATTGTGATACTACCGGCGTGGAGCCTGATTTTGCACTCGTTAAGTTTAAAAAACTTTCCGGTGGTGGTTATTTTAAAATAATTAATCAATCAGTTCCTGCGGCGTTAAGAAATATGGGTTACGCAGAGAAAGAGATTGATTCCATCGTGAAATATGCAGTCGGGGCAGGAACTTTTGCCGGCGCACCACATATTAATCACCAGACTTTGAGTGAGAAGGGATTTTTTGCAGAAGAGATTAAGAAACTGGATGGTGCCGTCGCTTCAGCATTTGAAATAGGTTTTGTATTCAATGTGTATAATCTTGGAGAAGAATGTCTGCAGCGTCTTGGATTCCAGGCTGAACAGTATTATAATTTCGAGTGGAATCTTCTTGAGGCTCTTGGGTTCAGTGAAGATGAAATCGCTGAAGCAAATGACTATATCTGTGGCACAATGACAGTAGAAGGGGCGACTTATTTAAAGAAAGAACACCTTCCCGTTTTCGATTGTGCAAATAAATGTGGTAAAATAGGAGAACGTTTTATTCATGCGCATGGACATATCCGCATGATGAGCGCTGTGCAACCATTTATCAGTGGCGCGATTTCAAAAACCATCAATCTTCCGAACGAAGCAACGATAGATGAAATCGCCGATGCTTATCTCCTCAGCTGGAAACTGGCATTAAAAGCGTGTGCGCTTTATCGCGACGGATCCAAACTTTCTCAGCCGTTAAGTAATAAGTCTGATAAAAAGAAAAAAGCAGGTGCTACTGAAGAAGCAGCAGCTACTATTCCGAATGAACCACCTGTTGCCATGGAACCGCATATCGTGGACATGAGTAAACTGACCGTTCAGGAATTATTAGTGGAAGTTCAAAAGAGAGTTCAGGCATCACCGGATACAAAATTGAAGAGAGAGCTGGCAACTATTGTAGAACGCAGAACTCTGCCGCCAAAAAGAAGAGGTTTTACACAAAAAGCAAAAATAAACGGACAGGTTATTTTTCTGCGTACCGGTGAATATTCTGACGGTTCCCTTGGAGAAATCTTTATAGATATGGCAAAGGAAGGTGCCACTATGCGTAGTATGCTGAATTGTTTCGCGATCGCAATATCCATCGGGCTTCAATATGGTGTACCACTCGAAGAGTTTGTAGAGAAATTTGTATTTACCAGATTTGAACCGTCTGGTATGGTTGATCATCCTAACATTAAGAGCACTACATCGATCGTCGATTTTATTTTCCGTTCAATGGCTTACGAATATCTTGGAAGAACAGACCTCGTGCACGTGCTTGACAAGCCGGAAGTTTTGAATACGGGTACTTCAGACTGGGATTTACCAGTGGCTGAGCAGGAAAAAAAAACACCGGAATTAAGTGAAGTGAGGATTGTATCCAAACCCTCGGTTTCACCGGCAAATCCTGTTCAGGTGAAAACTGCAGTTAAAAATATGAAAACGGAATCGGGTCTCGATGCAGTAAACGCGGCAGCGAAAAGTATGCAGAGCGATGCGCCGGCCTGTAATACCTGCGGACATATCACAATTCGCAGTGGTACATGTTATAAATGTCTGAACTGCGGGAACAGCATGGGCTGTAGTTAGTTCATAAGAAATACTTTGGACGGTTTTACTTAACCATGAACCCCGCATATCTATGCGGGGTTCTTTTATTAAAGCCCAAAGCTTAAAGCTTAAATCATTTTGATTTTAAAATTAAGCCGTCATCCGTTCCCGCACGTGCGGGATCATCCCTCAACCGTAGTCCCATTCCGGGAATTATTCCCTCAGATTGGCAAGGAAATTGAAATATCAATAGCAATTTTAATCACCCTAAAGTCGTTTATTAATAACCTCAAATGAAAACCATGAAAAAGATCCTGGCCCTCGCACTACTGTTAACCTTGTTGTATTCCTGCAGCCGATATGTAACTCCCACTGACGCCGCTACGCATCATTACAACAGCTGCAAGTATATGAAGTAAAATCTCGGCATTTCGAATTTGATCAATCATGGCGCTTCTTTGTACATTGTGAAACCAATGTATGAGTATGAGAAAGCTCTGGTTGATTTTCTATTTAATACCTGTTTTAATTGCCGGTGCGCAACCATCGCATTTGAACGGCATCATATCGGGTCCAATGTTGGGTCAGGTAGAATTAAGAACAGCCAAAATATGGCTTCAGGTTTCATCTGATGTTACTTCCATTTCACTAACATACTGGAAATCTGGTGGTGAGACTGGATCTGCTACAACTATCAAGATGAGCGATGAAAAGTTAAAGAAGGCGCTCTCTGAATTCAATCCTGTTGTGTTTGAACTCAACGGGCTTGATATTAACAGCCGGTATGAGTTTCGATTTGGATTAAATGAATTAAACTCTGTTGCTACAGGTTCTTTCAGGACCAAAGACCTCTGGCAATGGCGCAAACCCGCTCCTGATTTCAGTTTTCTTACCGGCAGTTGTGCTTATTTTAATGAACCTGCTTATGACCGCCCCGGAAAACCTTATGGCGGTGATTCAGTCATATTCGAATCTATGGCCAGGGATAGTGCATCATTCATGCTTTGGCTTGGTGATAATTGGTATACGCGCGAAGCTGATATCCTGAGCCCGTGGGGTCTATGGTATCGCGCTTCCCGTGACCGGGCACAACCCGTTTTACAAAATCTATTAAAAGCCATGCCCCAATATGCTATTTGGGATGACCATGATTTTGGTCCGGACAATTCAGGTTTTTCTTATGGTTTAAAAGACGTATCCAGGGAAATTTTTATGAAATACTGGTGTAATCCATATTATGGCGAAAATCAAAAAGGCATTTATTCCCAGATCTCTTATAGTGATGTGGATCTGTTTTTAACGGACGACAGATATTTCAGGAGCGCAGACGAAATGGAAGACAGTATTAATGGTAAACCTAATCCTGACAAACATTTTCTGGGAGACACTCAGCTGAAGTGGCTGGAAGATGCGCTTGTGCAAAGCGGGGCTACTTTTAAGATTATAGCAATCGGTAGTCAGACTTTAAATCCTTACAGCGACGACGAGGGCTATTTCAAATACAGCTATGAATTTTACCAGTTGATGGATTTTTTAACCAGAACAAAAGTGAAGGGGGTTTTATTTTTAACGGGCGACCGGCATCACAGTGAAATAATAAGAATTGAAAGAAATAACAATTATGACTTGTATGATATTACAGTTTCTCCTTTCACAAGTGGAGTTGCGAAAGTAAAGGGGATCGAAACCAATAATCCTTATCGTGTAGCAGGCAGCCTTGTTGAGGAAAGGAATTATGCAAAGATTGGGGTAGAAGGTCAAAAGAATGATAGGATTCTAAAAGTCCAGTTTCGTGGAAAGGATGGAAAGAATTTATTTAGCTGGAGCATTTCCGAAAAACAACTCATGCATTAAAATGGTTATTTACTTTGAATATGACAAAAAGCAGGTGATGAGTGCACTACGGCATCATTTTATTTCCAGGCCGGAAATTAAATTTCTATTGATTGTAGTGAATTTGTTCACTATTCTTAGTGCCATACTTTTTTATCTGCATAAAATTCAACCGTTGTCATTTCTCATATTCTCTTTTTTATGGTTCACATTGCTGATAACATTTTGGACTTTGTTACCTCTCAGTGTATATAAAAAATCTCAAACATTTCAGGACCGGTTCAGCATGAATTTTAATGATCGCGAAGTCGTTCTACAAACGGAACTTGGATCTCATGCCTGGAACTGGAATGAATTCAGTACCTACCTTGAATCACCTTTTTTCTTTCATCTCTATTTCACCAGTCGTGCATTTTTTCTTGTTCCGAAAGATGCATTTTCAAACCTTGAAGCTCTGCAGGAAACCAGAAATTTGCTGAAAAGGAAACTTTTAAAGCCTAAAGCCTAAATCGATACGTAGATCTAGAAAATAAATAACTCTAAACCAGCAATATTCTGTTGACATAAAATTATAAAATGATTTCCTTACTCAGTCATCCATGGCCCTGGTATGTTTCCGGACCTGCCATTGCGGCTATAATGGCAATTCTTGT
>DATHPV010000387.1:0-6005 GCA_035483495.1 Puia sp. | reverse complement strand
GGTATTTTCTTTTTATTTCATCGTATCCGTTCTTTCCAATACCCGGCAGTTCCTCCGTAAAATAAAACCAGTCAAAAATAACCCCGTTATCTTCAGGATTTTTCAAGTGATGATTATTATATGTGAAATACAAATCGTGTTTCCCGTTACCCTGCAGTATTGCAGATTTCGAGATGATCCATCCCATATCTTTTTTTGGTTTAACGATCGGGATGGTAGCGATTATTTCACCTTTTGTTGAATCCTTGTGAATTTGCCAGATACCTCCCGGTGCGAATGGCTGATAGCGAAATATGAGCTGATTCTTTTTTGTAAGATTCACGTTTTTTAATCTGCACACGGCGTGATCCCGGAATGCCAGCCATTTTGTATCACTTAATTCGCTATTGACAAAACTGTCGCAGGTGAGAGAATTGTAAGATGGCTGCCAGGTTTTTAAAAATGTATTTACCTCGTTGGCTTTTTCGGGTGAAGTATTTTTTTTCAACCAGCTTACTACCAAATTCAATTCATGTTGCAATGAGTCATTAAAACTTCGCAGCAATGGATAGTCGGCTTCCGTATCTTCATCGCGCGTATCATTGAAGAATGCCATGAACTTATAATACTCTTCGTGTTTAAAAGGGTCGTAAGGATGACTGTGACATTGAACACATCCGAAAGTTGTACCCATGATGGCCTCCCAGGTTGTATTAACCCTATCCAGGACTGCCGCCGTTCTGAATTCTTCATTGTCCGTACCTCCCTCATCATTTGTCATTGTATTTCGATGAAAGGCAGTGGCAATAAACTGATCATCCGATGCACCAGGAATTAAATCTCCTGCAATCTGTTCCGTAAGAAACTGATCATAAGGTTTGTCGTTATTAAATGCATGAATTAACCAGTCACGATATTTCCAGATCGAACGGCTGTCATCGCGTTCATACCCTTTGGTATCCGCATAGCGGGCCAGATCGAGCCACATCGATGTCCACTTTTCACCAAAATGTGGAGAGGCCAGTAAGGAGTCAACCAGACTTGCATAAGCAAGCTCACTGGTATCCTTTAAATAATGATCGGCCAGATTCTTACCGGGTGGCAGTCCGGTAATATCCAGACTCAACCTTCGCAAAAGAGTTTGTTTGTCTGCCCGTGGAGAAGGAACTAATTTCTGTTCATCCAGTTTTTCTTCTATAAAATGATCAATGGCATCATCTGACCATTTGCTTTTTTTATTTATTAATCCAAAAAATGTTTTGGCTTGCGGCACTTCCGGTTCTTTCACTGATACATAAGCCCAGTGTTCACCCCAGCGGGCGCCTTCCTTCACCCATCTGGTAAGAATGTCGACATCCTCTGAACTCAAAGGATTGTGCTTATAGGGCATCCTTTCTTCGGGATCCTTCAATGAAATTCGCCTGATCATTTCGCTATGGTCCGGATCTCCGGGAATGATTGCGAATTTTCCGGACTTCAATTTGGCGAGAGCCTCCTCTCTAAACAGCAAACTGAAGCCACCTTTCTGCCTGACGCCGCCGTGACAGGTTATGCAGTTCCTGTTGATGATGGGTTTTACCTGATTTGTAAAATCAATCGGATGATGTTTGGTACTTAAAACAAATACCAACATCGCCGCAGCAAGCACAAATATGGCCGACAAAAGTTTTTTCATATGAAGCCCGGAAGGTTCCCGATACATCAAAATCTGCTCCCAAACTATAATCCATTCTTATGAATCCAATTTAGTGAATATTCTGCCACTTCTCTCCAGCCGTGATCTTCCATGAACTCGCATGGATCCAAAGTCCGTGTATAAATACAATTGTCTTCTTTTTCATGTTGATCTTTTAAGGGTCATTATTGATTTGGCAATCTAATTGATTTTGTCAGGCTTTCCCGATTCTTTGGGCGATCGTTAACTAAACGGAAATTCTTGGCACCGGATAATAACATCATTAAATTTGAAAATGAATTCGATTGAATTAAAGAGCTTACAAGCCCCGTTGAAAGAAAAATATAAAGCGGAACCCGAATCAGCCCTCATAACATTGAAAGCTGAAGGAAAAATTGGTGATGGAATATCGTGCAAAATCGAAACAGGCCGCGCAATCATTGAAGCCGGATTACATCCCGCCACAGGCGGTACCGGTTTTCTTGCATGTTCAGGAGATTTACTACTGGAAGCGCTGGTTGCATGTGCAGGTGTAACATTGCAGGCAGTTTCTACGGCTATAGGGATAGAGATTAAAGATGGAGTCGTAAGAGCCGAGGGCGATCTTGACTTTAGGGGAACACTCGGTGTTTCCAAAGAAGCGCCAGTCGGATTCAGATCTATACGTCTCAGTTTTAATCTGAATACGGATGCGACACCTGAGCAAATGGAAAGTCTTTCAAAGTTAACAGAGAGATATTGTGTGGTGTATCAAACAATTGCCAGGGGAGTGGCCGTTGAAACCCGGTATAATTTCTCAAAGCAGATTTGATTCGGAAAAAAAAGAACCAGGATAAGAGTGATCTACCCTGGTTCAAAAAGTTTACAACTAGTTTGCTGTAGCCGGACTAATAACAGTTGTTACTTCATATATGGCATTGGCAGGAAAACCGCCTTTTTTGGCATGTTCCTTCACCAATTCAATATTTTCTGCTTTGTAAACACAAAATATTTTATCCTCTGTAACATAACTGTGATCCCATTGAATCTTTGGTCCCATTTCTTTTAAAACCATGCAGGATGTTTGTGAAATACTTTTAAGCTTTTCAGGACTGAATTTTCCGGCTCCCGGGATGTCTCTCTCAATTACATAAGTTTTCATAACATTTGTTTTTTCACTTACTGGAACAATAGTGCTTTGAGCCATGGAAGTAAAACCGGCAAAGAGCATAATAACCATTAATAAACCAAGGTGTTTTTTAATCTGTTTCATAAAATGATTTTTTGTTTTAGGAATAAGTAAATATAGATTACCTATTTACCCATAGCTATAACAAATCATCCAAATAATGGTAAAATTGAACCAGGATGAAATTCGGACTTACTGAAGTGAATTGAGAAAAGATGCAGGCAGGAGGCCAAACTTCTTTTTGAAACATTTAGAAAAATAAGACGGACTGCTGAATCCGGATTCAAAAGCAATTTCAGAAATATTGCCCACGTTTTTATTCAGAAGTTTAAGTGCATTCTTTAATCTGTATTCCTGAACAAATGCATTCGGTGACAATCCTGTAAGTGAAATCATTTTTCGGTATAACTGCGTCTTACTGCAACCAAGTGGTTTGCTAAAACTATCTACTTTCAAACTCGTGTCGCTCCAGGCCTCGTCAAAATAATCCATCAGGAGATTTAAAAACTTTTCATCTGCTTGCGACAGAGCGCAGATTGCTTTGCCTTTGATAAAAGTATTGGCATTCTCGTTTTTATATAAATCTTTTACTTCCGCAGAGACTATGATTTCTCCTGTCACAATTTCGCACATTCGTTCAGCCAGTTTTATAGTATCCTCAAAAAGAAGTTGTTTTTTTGTCACCGGAACCCCTGAACTCAAGCCAATTTTCAAACTGATCTTCTCTTTGGGATGATTTTTAGCAAGTTCCTTGTTCAGCGATTGAATTTCAAGTGCGGCTTTCACAGCCTTAGTGACTGATTTGAACGAAACCAGGTAGTGAGTGTCATTATCCTTAACACGATTCCCTTCATGCGTTTTCAGTATTTTTCGAATCGCGGGATTGAAGTCAGAGAGAAAGGATTTAAACCGTGATGCATCGTTTTTTGCTGGGATCATCCTGCTGACCGAGACAATCATAATTGTCCTGAAAGCGGGATCATTGATGATATTAAGTTCTGCGTCCCTGGCTTTCTTTGGGTCTTCAATTCTGCCTAGAAATGACTCCACTATATTGGATTCTACTTCTATGATACTGTGAGGCACGTCCCCATGGGCGCGATTATGCATCTGTTTGATTGCATTTGCATTAGGCGCTTCTATCAGACAGAATGCCGTTTTCCTTTTATCGTCAAACCAATAAGTGAGTCCTCTGCAATCAAATTCCCGCTGTATCTTTAAGTCTTCCTGGTGCAGTTTAGCAATAACTTCAGCCGTAACTGTTTCGGATACATCATGCCGGTCCATGAAAATTGGCATATTATTCTTTTAAGAATTCACAGAACAAACTCGCCCGAGGGGAAATCAAGGGCGGTTAAATACTAAATATATTATTTTATGGCAAAAGCCCGGCTATCCCTGACTACTAAATTTATCTAAAGCACCCGGAATGCAGGTTATCGAATGGTTGATACATATTGATAAAAAAGCATTTGTTTTTGTTCAGACTCATTTAACAGCAACCTGGCTGGATGGATTCATGCTGTTACTACGCAATCCTTACACGTGGATTCCTCTCTATTTATTTCTGTTATACTGGCTTTCGCGACAAAAAAAATCAGACGCCCTGAAATTCGTTTGTTGCACGCTGGTTTGTATCACTATCACCGATTACGGGAGTGCACATATTCTCAAACCCTTATTCGAGCGGGTACGACCATGCTATGATATTGAAACGATGGTATTCGTTCGCGGTATTGCAGGGTGTGGCGGGAGATTGTCATTTCCGTCTTCCCATGCTTCCAATCATTTCGGACTTGCGAGTTTTTGGTTTTTCTCCATTCGCCTGCTCACAGGCCAAAAATGGCGATTGCTCTGGTTATGGGCATTGCTTATTTCGTTTGCCCAGGTTTATGTGGGAGTTCATTTCCCGCTTGATGTAACAGGTGGTTCGGTATTTGGATTCATAATCGGCCTGTCACTCTCGAAATTATTCGGGTATTGGGTAAAACCGAAGCCAGATGCATCAGAAAATTCTTCCATAAGTTTGCCCTAGCCATTTAAAAGTTGCAATGGAAATTTCACTTGAAAGTTCAGATACCGGAATACAATGGAAATATTGGCTGGACAGATGGTTTTATATTCTTGCCGCTACCGGGATTTTAGTAAACGCAACAGGTCTGTTATTACCAATATTGGAACCCGATGGAGCTTTATATGCCACCATTTCCAAGAATATGGTTCTCTCTGGGGATTATATCAATCTCAGAGTGCAGGGTATCGATTGGCTCGATAAACCACACTTCCCTTTTTGGCTAACTGCACTCAGTTTCAAATTGTTTGGGATAAACAGTTTCGCATATAAATTACCCGCATTTTTATTCTGGTTGGCTGGTGGATATTTTACTTACGCGTTATCTAAAATGATTTTCAATCAACATATCGCCAGAATGTCCGTTCTTATTTATCTTTCTGTAGAACATCTCATCATTTCCAATAATGACGTACGCGCAGAACCTTACCTCACTGGTCTTGTAATTGCTGCTGCATATTATTATTATAGAACTTATAAAGAAAATAAATGGATATTCATTATACCCGGATCACTGTGCCTGGCAATGGCGACCATGACGAAAGGCATTTTTGTACCTGCCATTGTCTTTGGAGGTTTTTTTATTGAATGGATTGTCAAAAAAAAATGGAACGAATTTCTAAAATTACGATGGTGGGCAGCATTACTTTTTTTAATACTATTCATCTCCCCTGAACTTATAAGTCTGTATCTACAGTTTGACTTACACCCGGAAAAAGTAGTTTTTGGTAATACCCATGTTTCCGGCATACGTTTTTTCTTCTGGGACAGTCAGTTTGGTCGTTTTTTTAATACGGGTCCGATTAAAGGTAAAGGCGATCCCTTTTTTTATTTGCATACCTTATTGTGGGCTTTTCTTCCCTGGTCTCCGGTGGTGATCTTATTGCTGGCTGACCGGGTCAAAAAGATTAAGCAGTCAAATATTCATTCTTCACGGGACTATATTTGCTCAGGAATATTCATTTCAGGATTCATCCTGTTTTCTCTTTCACGTTTCCAGCTTCCTCATTATCTGAATTTCCTCTACCCTTTCCTGTCAATTGTGGTCGCAAGCTTTCTGATAGATGTTGTTCCCGGAGTTTATCAGAAGATCGTGCTCTATTCTCAAAATG
>DATHPV010000386.1:0-5324 GCA_035483495.1 Puia sp. | reverse complement strand
AAAAAAGTAAAAATCCAGGCCGACTTCACAGACGCAACGATTGACAGTGACGATATTGCGTTTTTCTCGTCTGATCTGAAGTCATGGAAGAAAAAGATATTAATATCCGGAGTGATTAAAGGATCTGTATCTGATATAGCTGGAAAAAATATCCGGATTAAAGCGGGTCTCCACACAGAATTAAATGGCGATATTCATTTGATAGGTTTACCAGACATAAATAAAACATTTATTGATTTCAGATCTAACGATTTTCGAACAACCTATCGCGACATCATAACTTTCATTCCCTCTCTCAGGAAAATCGACAACCCAAGAATTGACAGAATAGAAAATCTTCGTTTTACCGGAAATTTCCTGGGAACTATACAGCATTTTCTTACCTCCGGGACAATTGAAACTAATCTTGGGACCATCGTAACAAATGTAAATATGCAATTGCCCGAAAATAAACCGGCAACCTATTCCGGTAGCATGCTCACCAATGATTTTCAACTTGGAAAATTTTTGGACGACAGTACGCTGGGTAAAATTTCCTTTAATGGAAAAGTGCAGGGGACCGGACTCGCACTAAATACGATAAATGCAAGCTTAGACGGAAATATAAGGGAGTTCAATTACCAGGGCTACAGATATGAAGACATTTTTGTTAACGGCCAGGTAACAAAAAAGCGATTCAATGGTAAGATTATTTCAAATGATTCAAATTTACACGCAACATTAGTAGGTCTGATCGATTATAGCCAGTCTGTTCCGAAGTTTGACTTCAATGCTGTGATCGATACGGCCAACCTGAAGCAACTTCATTTCACAAAGGACAGCATTGCCTTTATTGGCAAACTCCGATTCAATTTTACGGGAAATGATGTGGATCATTTCCTTGGTAAAGCAAGAATTTTCGATGCATCCATTTTTAACAGGGGCCAGCGCATGTCTTTCGACTCTTTGGTGGTTGAGTCGAATATCATTGACAGCAGTAAGACTATTACAGTAATCAGCAATGAATTTGAAGGCGCGATCGTTGGAGAATTCACCATTAAAAAATTACCTGCGGCCTTTCAGGAATTCTTGCATCGATACTATCCGAGTTATATAAAACCAAATACAATAAATCTCAGTAAGGAAAAGTTCAGTTTTGTAATTACTACCCGTCAGGTAGATCCCTATATAGCCCTGTTTACAAACAATATCAGGGGTTTCAACAATACGAATATTAACGGGCGTATTAATAGCGACCAAAACCTCCTTAATATAAACGCTGAAGTGCCCCAGTTCAATTACAAAAACATTTCATTCTATAAGGTTGAGCTAAAAGGAAACGGCAATTACGACAGTCTCTCGCTGGAAACCAATATTGGAGAAGTTTATGTAAATGACAGTCTTCACTTTCCGTTGACCCATATTCAACTTCGTTCTTTTAATGACATTTCAGATGTGAAAATAAACACCAGTGCAAATCAAACACTAAATGCAGCAAATATCTCTGCCAGAGTTCAGACTTTAACAGACGGAGTTAAAATAAAATTCAACCCATCTACTTTTGATATAAATAGTAAAACCTGGACCATAGACAAAAACGGAGAATTGTACTTTAGTAAGAATGTTATTGGAGTTGAATCACTCAGGATATTTAATGGTGATCAGCAATTTATGGTGAGCACAACACCATCTGCAGAAGGAAACTGGAACGACGTACATCTGGAGCTGCATAAAATAAATATTGGCGATTTTGCTCCGTTTTTCATAAAAGACGAACGTGTTGAAGGTGTGTTAACCGGAAACGTTGATGTTACCGATCCATTCAACCATGCCTACGCAAGATTTAATGGCTCGGCAGAATATTTTCGATTTTCAAATGATTCTGTCGGTAAAATTTATCTGACGGCTGATTATAGTAAGCAAACAGGTATTGTAAACGGAACCGTTAACTCCGACAACAAAGATTACCATTTCGATTTAAAAGGGATATTTAATACGAGCGACAGCGCTAAACAGCCCATCAATATCATGATCCCCGACATGGTTAACACTAAAATTGATTTACTTGAAAAATATATTGGAACCATCTTCAGTAATGTAACAGGCTATGCAACTGGTTCTTTGCAAATTGTGGGCCCCGGAGATAGTTTGAATTATATTGGCGACATCAAGTTAACAGATGCCCGGTTACACGTTAAGTATACCAGGTGCACGTATCATATTCCTTCGGCCCTGGTTCATATGAGGGCCGATCAGATTGACTTTGGGTCGTTTCAGATCCTTGATTCCCTTGGAAACACGGCGGAAGTTATAAAGGGTAAATTATATCATAATTCTTTCAGAAATCTCAGCTACGATTTTGCCATTAATACCAATAAATTAATGCTGCTCAATACAAAAATAACCGACAACAATCAGTTTTTCGGAACTATGATCGGAAGGGCAAATCTGAGTCTTACGGGACCTCAGGAGGATCTGCAAATGTATATTAAGGGAGAGCCCACGGACAGCTCAAATATATATTTGCCTACAAATACAAGTCGCGAAAGTGCCGACGCAGATTTCATTGTCTGGAAAGTTTATGGCAAGGAAATGAAACCACAGTACACATCATCCTCATCAAATAACTTCACGGTAAACCTGGACGTTACTGCTAATAATTATGCAAATGTTTATCTGATCATTGACCCGCTTACGAAAGATATTATTAAGGCGAACGGTCATGGAAACCTGCAAATGCGCGTGGGAACGAATGAAGACATGAGTATTCGGGGTCTCTACGTAATAGACCGCGGTAACTATAATTTTTCATTTCAGTCTTTTATTAAGAAGCCTTTTGAATTCATGCAGGGCACAGAAAATTTTATTCGCTGGTCAGGTGATCCATACGATGCAGATATCAATATTCACGCATTGTATGAAGCGGAAAATATCCAATTCAACGATTTAAAGGAAGAAACAAAAGGATCTACAGCATTAACCGGTAATACAAAAAATTATATTGGTCCGATTTGGGTTGTTGCAACGTTAAAAGATAAATTAATGCATCCTTCAATCAGTTTTGAATTGCAGCTGCCACCTAAAAGTGAACTACGGAATGACATTAATGCCCAGTGGACTCTCGACAGAATCAACAGCGATCCAGGTGAACTGAATAAACAGGTTGCATTTCTTCTGGTATTTAATAGTTTTGGTCCTACGAGTACAAGTTCGGCAGCATTTTCAGCCAACGATGCCGTTGGTGGTATATTCGTTTCAAGCATCTCCAGCTATATTTCAGGCGCATTAAGTTCATCTTTCTCGAATTATTTCCAGCGGGTATTCAAGGATAAAAGTATTCGTGTGAATTTCAATACGGCTTTTTATAACGGAACGGCGTTGGAGACAAATGAACAAACAAGTGCCTCTGCTTATGATCGGACAAACCTCAACCTTTCGGTAATTAAAAGTTACTTTAATGAAAGACTTACTTTCACTGTAGGAAGTGCCCTGGATTTTGGACTTACCACACAACAGGCCACTTACGCTGCGGTACAATTTCTCCCCACCGTTACAGCGGAATGGAAACTTACAGAAAATGGACGCGTAGTATTAACTTTTTTCTACCGGGATTCATATAACTATCTGTCTCTTGGCAACCATACTATGAATAGCTCGGGAACAAGTATCTCCTACAGGCGTGATTTTGACAGACTGGATGAACTGTTAAAGAAAAAGAAGAAAACCACTACGGTTACTACGGAAGCAAAGAACTGAGGAAAGTATAAGAGTATATGAGTATGAGAGTTTTGATTAATACAGTGCAACCTTACTCTTATACTCCTATACTCTTATACTCCTATTCTGCGCTATTCCTGTTCCTGTAACTCGTGACCCAGTTTGTCACGCTTGGTATTCAGATAACGTTCGTTGTATGGATTGGATGCAATCTGAATGGGTATCGTTTCGACTATTTCAAGACCATAACCAGAAAGACCTGATCTTTTCTTGGGATTATTACTGATCAGTCTAAGCCGGCTTACGCCCATATAACGCAGGATCTGTGCACCGACGCCATAATCCCGTTTATCCATGGGAAATCCGAGATGAAGATTCGCTTCAACCGTATCCATTCCCTGTTCCTGAAGTTTGTACGCTTTTAATTTATTTAGCAGCCCGATTCCTCGGCCTTCCTGATTCATATAAAGTATAATGCCCTTTTTATTTGCTTCTACCATTTGCATGGCTTTTTGAAGTTGTTCCCCGCAGTCACATCGAAGTGAACCAAGGATATCTCCCGTGAAACAGGAAGAATGTACCCTGACCAGTACCGGTTCGTTTTCTTTCCATTCGCCCTTGTACAAAGCAAGATGTTCGTTAGATGTATTTTTTTCCCTGAAGGCAATTAATTTAAAATGACCAAATTTAGTAGGCATGTCCACTCTGACTATTTCCTCAATGAGTGAATCGGTTTTCAAACGGTATTCAATCAGGTCACGAATGGAAATCAGCCTGAAGTCAAATTTCTTGGCGATTTCCTTAAGTTCCGGTAGTCTGGCCATGGATCCGTCTTCATTCATGATTTCAACCAGTATACCAGCCGCTTCAAATCCTGCCAGTCGGGCTAAATCAATTGTCGCTTCGGTATGTCCTGCTCTCCTGAGTACTCCGCCTTTTTTTGCACGCAACGGAAAAATATGACCTGGCCTGCCCAGATCTCCTGGTTTTGTACGTGGATCAATCAGAGCCTGAATAGTCAAAGCCCGATCATGTGCTGAGATACCAGTCGTACAACCGTGACCCAGTAAGTCAACCGATACAGTAAAAGCAGTCTCATGTAAGGCGGTATTGTTATTAACCATGAGTTCAAGTCCAAGTTCATCACACCGCTCTTCAACAAGTGGTGCACAAATAAGACCTCTCCCATATTTACTCATGAAATTAATTACCTCCGGCGTTGCGTTATGAGCCGCCGTAATAAAATCACCTTCGTTTTCGCGATCCTCGTCATCAACAACGATCACCAGCCTACCCTGCCTGATAGATTCTATCGCATCTTCAATTCTGTCTAACATGAAAAATTATTTACAAACAAAGTTACTATTTATAGCTGCCTTTACATAGACCGCTAATTCATTGATTTACAATGTTGATGAATAAAAGAAAAATAGATCTTCGTAAATAAGGTATGAATGTTAATAAAAATATTCTCATAAAAAATTTAACATTTGATTTTTTTCCTTTCTTTATTAAATATTTTTCTTCCGATTGCTTCCCAGGCTTTTCAGATTGCTGCTTTTATTTTGTTAATATTTATTTAATCTGTTATACGTCCATAGTTTTTTCAAGTGAATTTATTTTACAAC
>DATHPV010000385.1:0-3650 GCA_035483495.1 Puia sp. | reverse complement strand
CACAAAGTTTATATTGAAAATTTTCAATTCTCTAATTTTTCAGTTTCTATAATACCCTCTAACGCATTTTTAACCTTTTCTATTACAAAATCTATTTCCTCAACTTTATTGTACTTACCCAGACTGAATCGGATAGCGTGGTATGCTGCTGCGTCATCAAGTCCCATAGCTTTTAAGACGTGACTGGGTTCAGGCGACGCTGAACTACACGCCGAGCCTGAAGAAACAGCTACTTCTTTTAAAATACTCCCCGGCAACCGTTTGCCATTAACTTTATTAAAAGTAATGTTACAAACCGTTGGAAGCCTGTATTGACGGTTTCCATTTACCCTAGCGCCTTCTAATTCTGTTAACGCATGTTCAAGCCTGTCACGTAATTTGCCAACAACTTTCATATCGGATTCCATCTCCAGAGATATCAGGCTGGCAGCTTTCCCGAATCCTACAATTGCCGGGACATTCAGGGTACCACTTCTAAATCCACGCTCCTGACCACCACCATCAATCTGCGCAAACAATTTAACTCTGGGATTTTTCCGCCGGATATAGAGAGCCCCAACGCCTTTTGGGCCATATATTTTATGTGCTGAGCATGCCAGCAGATCGATACCATCATCCGTAATATTCAAGGGAATTTTTCCAACTGCCTGCGTGGCATCTGTGAAAAAAAGAATTTTTCTGTCTTTTGCCAGTTGACCAATTTCTTTTACCGGTTGAATTACTCCGGTTTCGTTGTTGGCAATCATTACAGATATAAGAATAGTATCCGGCCGTATCGCAGATTTCAATAGTTCCAAATCAATTAAACCATCCGGACCGACCGGCAGGTAACTAATTTCAGCGTCTTGTTTTTCCAAATGGATGCAGGTATCCAAAACGGCGCGATGCTCAGTTGAAACCGTTACTATGTGTTTACCCTTACCTGATAACATCTCATAGACGCCTTTTATCGCCAGATTAATTGACTCAGTAGCCCCGGAAGTGAAAATAATCTCAGATGGGTCCACTGCCAGCAAAGTTGCCAGTTCCTCCCTGGCAATTTGAATTGCTTCTGCTGCCTGCCAGCCGAATAAATGACTTCTGCTGGATGCATTTCCATAAAGTCGTGTAAAATATGGCAACATCACTTCAACCACCCGCGAATCGCAGGGTGTTGTTGCATGATTATCCATATAAACCGGCAAATGGAGCATCTGTAAAATTAAGTGTTAAGAACGAATGACCTGGTTGGTCTGGTTCAACATTATAACATCAAAGGGAATAAATAGTTTTTAATTGAAGAACTCATTATCTCTTAGGATCTACGCACTGCAATGCCTTGTTTATAGTGGGTAAACCGGCAGACGCGATGCAGTCTGAATTATCCATAAATTCATCCTCCGGGAATGGTACTTCTGTTGTATTAGATATAAAAATCAAATGAATATCCTATTGCTCCGGCACAGATAATGCTTCAATTTTGACGTAATGATCAAGGTTGCAATTGTAGAGGATAATGAGGCGCTCCGTAAGAGCCTTGAAAATCTTTTTAATAATACGGAGGGAATGAAATGTGTGTTATCCCTTAATAATTTACTGAACGTCGTCAGTGAAATCGGTAAAGCATCGCCGGATGTCATTTTAATGGATATTGGATTACCTCATATTTCGGGGATTGAAGGTGTTCATACTGTAAAATCCGTTTATCCGAAAATGCAGGTTTTGATGTTCACTGTATTTGAAGATAATGAAAACATCTTCGACGCCATTCGTTCCGGCGCTTCAGGATATCTCTTAAAGAAAACTCCGCCGGAAGAAATAGTTGAATCTGTTAAAGAACTTTATCATGGTGGGGCTCCCATGAGTGCAAGCATTGCCAGAAAAGTAATTCAATCATTCCAATCACAACCCGCCTCTCAGTTGCAGGGATTCAACCTTACCGCCCGGGAAACTGAAATTCTCTATTCGCTGGTAGATGGTTTGAGCTATAAAAAAATTGCTGAGAAATATTTTATCAGCATTAGCACCATTCGTACACATATCTGTAATATTTACCACAAACTGCATGTGAACTCCAAATCAGAGGCAGTAGCCAAAGTATTGAAGCCCAGATAAGTTTTATAAATCAGATATTCATCCTATAGTTTTCTCCTTCTTTTATATTTTATTTTGGCAATTAAGGACATCATCATCCTGTAATCATTCCCGAACCAACAAATTATCAATCATAAGCTATGAACAAAAAATTACTCATCGGGTTTGCCACCTGTATTCTTTTCTCCATTGCGGATGGCCAGGTTAACAATCCGGGTCAGGTGGCAAATGATGCAGCCACCAATCAGGTCAATAATGATATGAATAACGCTGCTAATAATGGAGTCAACAAGGCAGAGAAAAGTATTGAAGGTGTTTTCAAGAAAAAAAATAAACCCGCGAAGACCGATTCAAGTCAGTCGAAACAAAATGCGACACAACATGCCAACGGCACAACCACTGCAGTGGCTTCCCAAGGCCCGTCTCTGCAGGCATACGACAACTATGATTTTGTTCCCGGTGAGAAAATTTTCTTTACCGATGATTTTGCTGATGATCAGAAAGGTGAATTTCCGGCACATTGGCATCTGTGTTACGGGCAGGGTGTCGCAACAAATTTTGATGGAAAAAAAGTTTTTGCCCTAACTGAAGGGGAACACGGAGACAATGCCGTCGTCATGGAGCCCCGCATGAAAAAGAAATCCGGTTATATGCCTGCTAATTTCACGGTGGAATTCGACATGTATGTGCCGAGAACTGTGGACGCCGACGACGATATACGCGGTCACTGGGCCGGGATCAATTTCTATGGTACGGATGAACTCATTGACAGTTATAACGACTTATCCATTTCCCCTGAACGACTTGAGTTCTATACTTCGCTCATATCAGAAGGATCGAAACAAATTCCCGATGGTTTGAACAACGAAAACTTTTGCAATAAATGGCACCATGTGGCTATTGCTTACAAGAATAAACAAATGAAAGTTTACCTGGATCAAAACAGGCTGTTTGTAGTTCCTGAAGTAAAAGATGCAGGCATAAATAAATTCGGTATCCGTGTTACCGGAAAATGCGTGGTCACCAATATCCGTCTCGCTGAAGGTGGTGGCATGAACATGCTTGGGCAGAAATTCACCGATGCAAAAATTGTTACACACGGAATAAACTTCGATGTAGACAAGTCGACCATTAAACCCGAAAGTATGGGTACACTGAATATGATCGTACAGATCATGAAGGACAACCCGGATATAAAATTCGATGTGGAAGGTTTTACCGATAATTCCGGTGATCCTGCACATAACCTGACGCTTTCACAGAATCGTGCAGATGCGGTAAAAGTTCAATTGATCTCTATGGGTATAAGTGCATCGCGCCTCACCAGCAAAGGGTACGGGGAAACAAAACCCATCAGTGATAACAATTCGCCCGAAGGAAAGGCTAATAACAGAAGAGTAGAGTTTGTAAAAATTTAAAACCAGGCCCATAAGAATTAGTTTACTACTTCCCTGTGTGACTAAAGCCTGTTAAACCTTTAACTATGCAACGGAAAAGTGCCCGCATGCTGTTGTTGACATTATCGATTATGTTTTCTACAACCATACTGGCTCAATCCTGCGACCGCTTCCTGCTGA
>DATHPV010000384.1:0-4792 GCA_035483495.1 Puia sp. | reverse complement strand
CACGGGAGCAAAATTTAAAGAAAATGAAAGCACTACAATCACGCGTATACAATTCCGGAGTGCAAAGCTTTTTAATTGCATTGCTGATTTTAATTGGCTGCAAATGCTCAGCGCAATCCACGCCGCCCCGAACTTTATTGGCTCTTTCGAAAACCGATCATACTCTGGCCATTGTAGATCCGGTAACATTAAAAGTTATTGCAAAAGTACCAGTGGGCACCGATCCGCACGAAGTTATCTCTTCGGCTGACGGAAAGACTGCCTATGTTTCCATTTATGGAGGTGGCAGTTTGCATGAACTGAATGTAATAGATCTTGTAGCTCAAAAGCCATTGTTCAATATTGACACAAGACCTTTATTAGGCCCGCACGGATTGACATTTGCTGACGGCAAACTCTGGTTCACAGCTGAAGGTTCAAAATCTGTAGGCCGTTACGATCCCGTTACTGCAAAAATGGATTGGAGTATGGGTACCGGGCAGAACCGTACACATATGATCTATGTTACCCCGGATGGCAAAAATGTTTATACAACCAATGTTAGTTCCGGAACTGTAAGTATTTTGAATGATACACTTATCCAGCCTGGCCCGCCTCCGGGACCACCACCAGGCGGCCAACAGGGAAATCCTCCCGGAGGCGCACCATTTCCGGGTGCGAAACCCCGATTGGACTGGATTCAAACGGTTATTCCCGTGTCACGGGGTTCTGAAGGATTTGACGTATCACCTGATGGTCGTGAATTATGGACTGCGGCTTCTGATGATGGAAGCATTGCAATCATTGATATCGCGTCAAAAAAACTGAGTTCTAAAATTGATGCGAAGGTGTTGGGCGCAAACAGACTCGAATTTACTCCGGATGGCAAACGTGTTTTGATATCAACGCTGAGGAGTGGAGATATTTATGTTTACGACGCAATTTCTCATCGGGAAATAAAACGAATTAATATTGGTCATGGTGCTGCCGGCATTCTGATCGATCCGGATGGTTCTCGAGCATTTATTGGTTGTACCGGCGATAATTACGTGGCGATCATAGATCTTAAAACCCTGGAAGTTTCCGGGCATCTTGATGTGGGCGGGGGACCCGATGGACTGGCCTGGGCTGTACGTCCTTGACGTGACAAACGAATGTAAAAAAGGGAGATTGTTTTATTTAAACCAGTACCAAGCCTTCGCGCAGTGCCTTGTCGTAAGTTTTTTTATTGAACTTATAAAAAGTCGGTGAGCGGTGAGCGCCAATATTTCTCTTTTCATCAGTTTTAACTATAATTCCCAGAGAAATTAATTTACCAGGGAAATTAGAAACATGTAATGTTTTGCCCGACATCACTTCATAAAATAATTTTATTTCCTTCAAAGTAAATTTATCAGTCAGCAGGTTTTTTCCGATCGGGTAATGATACAGGTGTATCCTCATCGTGGCCAACGCTTCTCTCACCATTTCATCGTGATCAAAACCCAGTTTGGGTAGTTTGTCTACTGAAAACCATCTGCACTCGCTGGATAAAAAATCCGCACGGGGTTTTGCATGTACTATATCTGATATGGCATAAAAACCAACCGATAAAGTTTTTCCATATAGCCAACTGTCTTTATCAATCCTGACACCGGTTAGTTCATGAAGTTTATCCGGATAAATGGAACCATCATGATTTCGTTTCGGACCATCAAATGCTTTAAACTGTTTTAAAAAGAGGTTTTCAATGCCTGTTCGTTCAACTGTAACCCTTGCTGCCGCCTGATCCAGGAATTCATCTTTTTTTATGTAACCACCTGGCAGACACCATTTGGTAAAAATGATATTTTTTACCAGTAATAGTTTGAGTTCACCTTCATGATAACCGAAGATGGCACAGTCCAGGGTCAGGTTCGGACGATAATCGAGGTAACCTTTTTTTAAAAAGTCTTTCAAGTCCTGTAACTTTTCCATGCGTATACAATCTTTTTCAGCTATTTACTAATATTTAGTAAATGTAATGATAAATCCCTTACCTTCATTTTCTAAATTTTAGTAAATGGGGCGATTTGGCATATGGTGAATCCCCATTTTTATTTATAACGAATAACTATGCTGGCATGAAAACGTACAGATTGCTTTTTTTTATTTCGGGTATTGCGCTAATCGCGGGAGTACTTTCTTTTACTAAATACAGTATCGAAAACAAACTGCCTGAAACAGTGCTGACAAAATCGGGATTGATTCGAACAGAAAAATATTTTGCCTATCGCGATTTGAATAAGAATGGTAAGCTGGACATATATGAAGATGAGCGTGAGCCGATCGAGAAGCGAATACAGGATCTTCTCAGGCAAATGACGTTAGAGGAAAAAGCGGGTATGATGTTTTACTCTCCTGTAAGGGTAAATGCTGATGGAACCATAGAGGAACAACCGGCGAAAGATTTTCTCTCGAGTATATCGCCCATCGGTATTAAAGAAATTGATCAGCGTCATATTACTCATTTCAATCTGTTTGGAGTACCTGCTCCGGATACCCTGGCAATCTGGTACAACAGGATACAACAGTATGCAGAAAAAACAAGACTCGGAATTCCGCTTACCATAGCATCAGATCCACGCAATCAGGGTAGCGCCGGAATATTTGCGATGTCGGCAAAAACTTTTTCACTATGGCCTGACCCGCTGGGACTGGCAGCTATTGGGGACGAAAAAATTACAGAACAGTTCGCAAATATATCAAGGCAGGAATATCTGGCAGTTGGAATAAGGCAGGGTTTGCATCCACAAGTGGATTTGTCCACTGAACCCCGCTGGCCACGTATTTCAGGAACTTTCGGAGAAGATGCAACGCTCTCATCACGTATGGCTACTGCTTATATTAAAGGATATCAGGGTGAAAAAATTGGACCTAAAAGTGTTGCAACGATGACCAAGCATTTTCCGGGAGGTGGTCCACAAAAAGAAGGACTTGATCCACATTTTGCATTTCAAAAAGGACAGGTTTATCCTGGCGACAATTTTAAATATCATCTGATCCCTTTCGATGCTGCTTTTAAAGCAGGTACAGCAGCCATCATGCCATACTATGGTGTACCTATGGGACAAAAAGATGTGGAGGAGGTAGGTTTTTCTTATAACAAATCAATCATCACAGAACTGCTTCGCAAAAAATATAAGTTTGATGGAGTAGTTTGTACAGACTGGGGTTTGGTTACTGACGTTAAACTGGGACCAGTAAATTTTCCTGCACGGGCATGGGGTGTTGAGAATTTAAGCAAGGAGGAACGTGTTAAAAAAATTATCGATGCCGGTGTTGATCAGTTTGGAGGTGAAAATCTTCCGGACGTAATTGTGCAACTGGTGAAAGACGGAAAAATCAGTCAACAGCGTATCGACTCATCTATTGTAAGATTGTTACGTTTAAAATTTCAGCTTGGATTATTCGATAATCCATTTGTGGATGAGAAGAAGGCAGCCAGCATCGTTGGAAGTCCTGAATTTATGAAGGCCGGGCAAGAGGCCCAGCGCAGATCACTTACTTTGTTGAAAAATGAAAATCATATACTACCGCTTAAGCCTAATGCTCTGAAGATTTATGTAAAGAATGTTGATCCAAAACTGGCGGCTGCTTATGGTACTATTGTTGCAGATCCCAAACAGGCTGATATTGCTATCATCAGGTTGCAGACGCCAAATTATCCAATCCCGGAAGCTAAGGCTAACTTTATTGCACAGATGTTCCATTGGGGGGATCTTGATTTTAAGGGTCAGGCATTGGATGACATTCTGACTTTGGAAAAAACAGTTCCTACTGTTGTTGATATTTATCTTGACCGGCCTGCTGTGATACCCGAAATCAGTCAGAATGCAAAGGCTTTGATCGGAAGTTTTGGGTCGGGTGATGCTGCTCTGCTTGAAGTTGTATTTGGCAAATACAAACCGGGTGGCCATTTGCCCATTGAACTTCCGTCTTCTATGGATGCTGTTCGAAATCAGAAGGAAGATATGCCTTATGACAGTAAAGACCCGTTGTATAAGTTTGGTTCCGGTTTAAGTTATTAATTGCTTTTTAAATTCCAACTTTAATAAAATAAAAATCTCTCATGAAAAAGTTAAGTCAGTTTTTTATCGGTTTCTGTTTCCTCTTGTTATCTGCTCATGCAAATGCTCAAACGAATACTGGAGCTGATTACTTTGCCGGTAAATGGAACGTATTGGTAAAGGGTTTGCCCAATGGAGACACACATATGTTTTTTGTTCTTGAAAAGAAGGATACCACGCTTACGGGTGTTGTGCAGGACTCCACAGGTCTTCAAATAGCAAAAATTGATAAAGCTGACTTAAGTGCAACGTCTACCACTGTTTATTTTGTTGCACAGGGTTATGATGTAAATCTGTTAATGAACAAAAAAGATGAGGATCATATTACGGGAAGTCTGATGAGCATGTTTGATGCGGAGGGAGAACGCGTGAAGGTTTCCAAATAATATAAAATTTCCGTTCCATCGCATTTCATTTAAAAAAAAACTGCATGTCAAAAATTTTCGGGCGCTCTATTATTGTTGTTGTCTCCACGTTATTTATCGGCTATTCATATTCACAGAGCAAGTTGCCTCAACTGGGCAAAGACCCTGTCTCGTCTGTTGTTCAGGCAATGACGCTGGAAGAAAAAGCAAAATTTGTTGTTGGCAATGGCTTTAGCATGCCTGGACTGAAACCAGATGCCGCTACGAATATTGGCATGACAAAAGATAAAGTAGCAGGCGCTTCCGGTACTACATTCGCCATTCCGCGATTGGGTATTCCATCAATGGTTGTCTCCGATG
>DATHPV010000383.1:0-4150 GCA_035483495.1 Puia sp. | reverse complement strand
TTAAAGTTCCCGTTATAATACTCCTGATGATATGTAATGTTACTCCCTCCTTCCAGGCTCGTCAGCCAACGACCCCTGCTAAGATTCAGCGGGACCGACAATCCGGCATAACTGAGTAATTCATTCCAGTATATTTTTTGATTTCCATAGTAACTGTTTCGATCGATTATATATTCGGCGCCTATATTTAAATAAGGGAATAGGCCACCGTATGTAAAATCCATCCCAACATTTTTCGATTCTTCATTACGATTATAACCTACAAATATTTCCGATTGAAATGTATTCAACACGTTTTGCCCAAGAAGAGCCAGCGTATAATTGGGGTCATTGACATAGGGCCTCCAGCTGTAAAAATTAAAAGGATGGGTGAACTTATTATATGCATTCACTTTAAAACTTGAGTCTGGTATGGGAAATGGAATCTGGAATGGAGGGTGATCCAAAGCAAAAACCAGATGTTTCTCCGACGTATCTATCGCGGGGAAAACAGCAGGCAGCTTCTCGAATGCATCTTTTTCTTCAGAAACTTCCATTCTGTATCCGGCACTTGTCAAACTACTCCAGGTTATTTTTTCATACCCGCCCGATAACTGATAATTCCCTGCATTGGCATTTCTTTTCAGCGAAAATATCTGACCATCTTTTAAATAGAATCCCTGATCCTGTTCATGATACGTTCTGGTGAAATATATCTTGTCCTGCTCAACTGAAACAAATCCGATGGGTTCCATCGACCAGTCGATCAGCAGATGTTGGATTCCTGATGGAATTTCAATTTGCATTAATCCCATCTCCCCTCTTTTATTTCGAACCGCCGACACTACCTGATTCGCAGAAAAGAATTTTGGATAAGTATATATGAGTTGATCAGGATTTGGAATCTGCCATATGATCTTACCAGAATGTATATCCAGAATATCCAGAGAGCTTTTGCCTGTATTGGCCATGTTTACGGCAACAATGGAATTCCCGTCCGGAGAAATATCAGGTGAGAAATATTTTGTTTTGCCAGACAATCTGATATCTTTCTTTGTGTTGATTTCTATTATTCTGATCACAGAATAATCACGCCACCCCCAGCGCAGATCCGGTTCAAAAGCTGTATATGCAATTTTATGATCCCGATAAGAAAACGTTTGATCAATTACAACTGATTGGTATTTCAATCGGGTTAATTTTTCTTCGCCGATTTTTTGCATTACGAATTCAGGAGGACGCCGGTAGCTGCTATTTAAAAATACATTGTGACTGTTATCTGTGAATTGGGGAAACAATTCATCTGCTACAAAATGATGCATTTTTTTTCCGTACTCAGCTTCCGGACTGGCATAGGCTTGTTCCGGCAGTTGTTTCTGAAAAAAAGCCATTGCACTATCATGAAATTTTTCAAAGGAAACTCCGGCGTTCCTTTTAATTGCTTTCTGAAGTGGGAAGAACAATCCCTTAAATGCCGCCGCCTCGCCTGCCACTTTGTTCCAGAAATCAGCACCATATTGTTCCCTGCCATAAGCTATCATCATATATCCGAGTGGATACCAGTTCGGTGTATAATCACGATAAGATCCATTTCGGAGTTTCATCCAGGAATAATTTTTCCGGGAAACCCATAGTGCATCAAAACCTGCCAGGAAAAGCGGAAGACGACCTCTGCCCTGCTGACTTACCAGTGTCTCCTGAAAAACAGCATCACCTTCAAAAAGCCAGTCCGGAACAGAAAGACTGTTGGCAAGTGCAAGACCATCCTGCCCAAATAAAATATAAAAGGCTTTCGACAGACCGACGCGAAAATTATTGTATTGCTGTACATGCCGGTATTCGTGGATAGCCAATGTTTCATGCCAGGGCAGACTTCCAAGATCAAAACTGTTTTGTG
Source organism: Puia sp. (assembly GCA_035483495.1). Taxonomy (GTDB): domain Bacteria; phylum Bacteroidota; class Bacteroidia; order Chitinophagales; family Chitinophagaceae; genus Puia. The sequence continues at coordinate 2,274 of DATHPV010000383.1, read as the reverse complement.
AAGGGGTTAACTGGAACTCACTTCTGAATGGTGCCAATTGTACATATCCGTTAGGCACTGTGGTCAAATTGTGAAAAACGATATCTATAGGCCTTTGCTTTGAACCGATCGTAGACAAAGTGGATTTGCTCAATGCCGACACCAGAAACGCAACCTCACGCGCTTCGCTATCCAATCCCGGTGGATATATAATGTTAGCAGGTATAGAATGTACAACTTTCCATTTAACGCTTGAAGGTGTTCCTCCAAAAATCTGTCCGCTGACATAATTTGAGAAGCAGAATGTTAGGAACACCAACAAAAAGGTGACACGATTCATCAATTCTTTGATCTGAAACAATAATTGAAATTAGGCCAAGGTGTTGATAGAAAAAATTATCTTCATTCCAATATCTTTGAATTAACAAATGAAAGTAAAGACACATTTATTTTCTATAAGGACGAACCTGGATTCGCTGCTGGCCGCCCTGCTCGGATTTTTCATCGTACAAATTTTTTCTAAACATAGTGGAATAGGTGTTTCTCCCGATTCCGTTACTTATATAAGTGCTGCAAGACATCTTGTTCAGGGGAAAGGATTTATTTCTTTTGAAAACCTTCCTGTTGTTGATTTTCCATTTGGATATCCTCTTTTTTTATCAATTATTTCCTTCATTACCCGCCTCGACCCACTTCAGTACGGGCCTGTGTTGAATGGTATTCTATTTGGTGCAGTATTGTACTCAAGCGGCGCAATCATGAATGGTTTTAATGAAAAACCATCGGTATGGTATAAACGCATTTTACTTGTCTGCATACTTTTCAGTCCGGTACTTCAGGAAGTTTATTCTTTATTTTGGTCAGAGACCGTTTTCATCCTGCTCGTTCTTCTTTTTATTGTGAGCATTTCTAAATATTTGAAACACCTTACCTCGGGATGGTTGTTCTTGTCTATTATTATCTGTTCGATTGCCTGTTTAACCCGCTATGCGGGAGTCTTTCTGATCATGACGGGTGGCCTCCTGATTTTCTTTAACCAGTCTCTTTCCTGGCGAACCAGAATTTTTCATTGTCTGATTTTTGGTGGTCTTTCATTTTCTTTAATCCTGATTAATATTATCCGCAATCTGGCGGTAACCGGTTTTGCAACAGGTATGCGGTTGAAAAATAATACAAGCCTTCTGAATATTATGGAATATTTCGGAGACGTATTCTGTGATTGGCTGATGCTTAAACGAATACCGGCTTTGGCTGCTTTGCTGACTTTATCCGTGGTGGTTTATTTTATTTTCAGTATGATTTATTCAAAGAGGAAAATAAAATCTGCTTCCCAGCTTGAATACGTGATTTCATTAACAGGTTTGATGTACTGCATTTTTATGGCCATTTCATCGCGGCTTACCCGATATGAATTGTTCACAAATCGTTTATTATCTCCGATGTTTATACCTCTCTTATGGAGTATAAGCTGGCGGATTCCTGAATTCGTTTCAAGAAAATCTCTTAAAATGAAATGGATTTGGGGGCTGTCATTTTTTACAGTTGTAGTACTGTTTCTGAGAATTGAATATCTGACCGACTACGAATACTATGACGGTGTGAAAGATGCCGGCGTTCCGGGATATACAGAAGATCCTTTTACACAATCAGAGATCGTACAGTTTATCGAAAAGAACAAGGAAATATTCGAGCCCTCTTTGTCAATTTATTCCAATGCGGGAGACGCAGTTTATTTTACAACAGGATTAACGGCGCGACAACTGCCCGGCATTGCCCGACCTTCTCAGGTACAACAATATTATCGATCCAAAAATAACTACCTGGTGTGGTTTCAGGATCTCGAGGATCCCGATATGCCAGCGCTGGATTCAATATTAAAGAATAAGGATATGACGCTTTTGAAACAGCTTTCTGATGGCAGCGTCTATATCACTAGATGATGTTTTTGTGTGATTGGTGATGGGTTATGAGTTATGGATTACGGATGTAAATTAAAATTCATAACTCATAACCCATAACCCATAACTCATAACTCTATAAGTTTCTTATCCAAATATTTCTGTAGCTGATAGGCTCGCTGGCATCGCCATGAGCCTGCAACTTGATCGGGGCGGCTCCATGACTTGTATAGTGTGGTTTACCTATATATTGAGTTCCTCCCAATAATGTGAAATTGTTTTCCACCAGCACACCATTCAGAAAAACAGTCACACGGGCTGGTGACATAAGACTTCCGTCGTCTTTAAATCTTGGGGCAGTCCAGACTACTTCATAGTTCTGCCATTCTCCCGGTTT
>DATHPV010000382.1:0-4352 GCA_035483495.1 Puia sp. | reverse complement strand
TTACACGTTTTCATGTTACATACCCCATACTTGCCACCGGTGTGTCTGTTAATGATTCCCTTCGGACTGAGAAAACACTACCGGAACTACAAGAAATAGTTGGGTTCCCAACTACGATATTTATAGATAAAAAAGGAATGGTCAGAAAAATTCACACTGGATTTAATGGACCCGGAACGGGCGACCATTATGAAATTTTCCAAAAGGAATTCGATGATCTTATCACCAGTTTACTTAAAGAATAGCTTATTGCGGTTACTAATTAATTTAGTAAATTTGAGTAAACCAACTAAAAATGCCAAGTCAGCAAGGATTCCGGTCTATTGTGCATTTTGATCTGGATGCTTTTTTTGTAAATGTCGAATACCTCCGAGATTCCACCCTTCGGGGGAAAGCTATTGCAGTGGGCGGTCATAGTGACCGCGGTGTGATCACCTCATGCAGTTATGAAGCCAGAAGATATGGCGTCCATTCTGCCATGCCCACCAGGATCGCAAAACGATTATGCCCTCATCTTATCATTGTACGGGGAGATATGGATAGATATTCTTATTTCTCAAATCTTGTTACCGAAATAATTCGCGCAGAAGTTCCCTGTTTTGAAAAATCGAGTATTGATGAATTCTATGTTGATATGACCGGCATGGAAAAGTTTTTCGGTATAATCCGGTTTATAGAACACCTCAGGGAAAAAATAATTAAGGAAAGCGGTTTGAGTATTTCGCATGCGCTGGCCACTAATAAATTAATTAGTAAGGTCGCTACGAATGAATGTAAACCCAACGGCCATCTGGTAATAAAACCGGGGAATGAGAAATCCTTTCTCGCCCCGCTCAGGATTGAAAAACTTCCCATGATCGGTAAACAAACTGCTGAACTTTTACGAAGTATTGGAATAGAAACAATTTCGGCGCTAAGCGAGGCCCCCATTGAAATGTTGATCGGTGTTCTGGGAAAAAACGGATTTGAAATTTGGAAAAGAGCACAGGGTATAGATGAGAGCCCGATTATCCCATACCACGAACAAAAAAGTATGGGCACAGAAAATACATTTGAGCACGACACCTGCAATATGGAATTTCTTGGTAGGGAACTGGTCCGAATGACCGAAAAAATAGCTTTTGAACTTCGCTGCAATAATAAACTAACGGGATGTATAACAATAAAAATACGGTATAGTGATTTTCAAACCCTGACAATGCAATCAGCAATTTCATATACTTCACAGGATTTTTTTTTATTACAAAAGGCAAAAGAAATTTTCAATAAGTTGTATAATAAACGTTTGCGCGTCCGGCTGTTGGGTGTTCGGTTTTCTAATTTTATCGAGGGCAGCTATCAGATTAAAATATTCGAAGACCGAAAGGAAATGCCTGGGCTTTCGAGGGCGATTGACAGCGTGAAAAAGCAATATGGAGAAAAATATTTAGTCCGGGCTGCGAGTCTTTGAGTTAACGTTCCCATTTTTGGAAAGAAAATAGAATTAAAATAACAATTCCTTTTAAAACATTCCTCCTACCTTCATATTCCCAATTCCTTTGCAAAAGCTGCCGTAAACTCCCGGAAATAATATATGCGCAGCAATAAAAAATATAAGTTTAAAATAATTGATGGAGTTCTTTCCTGGAAGAATGAAGAAATGGAAAGATATGTCCCTGTTTCCCCAGAAGTTCTTACACGGGTGATATTGCTTTATGAGCGCGAAATCAGGAATGGCATTCGGATCTGGAAACAGCTGAAAGAAGATGACAACCTCATCACTAATGGAGGATCAGATGATCCACTGGTTCAAGATCTGTCAGAATGGATGGAACAACTTTATGGAATATTCGAAAATACTGATCCATTTCGTGAAAAAGAAAAATGGAATGATCACCAAATAAACTTAAACTAGTTTTTCGCGATTTTTATTAAGAACATTTAACGTGATCACGAAAGAAGTACCATTTCCTTTTTCACTGAACACTTCGATTTTTCCTTTATGATTTAATACAATATTTTGAGTATTGGTCATCCCCAGGCCATTCCCATTTGCTTTCGAAGTGAAATACGGATCAAAAATTTTAGTGATTGTTTCATCATCCATACCATTTCCATTGTCGCGTATAGTGATATTACACTGATCCCCGACCCTCCTGGTTTCCAGGGTTAATATTGCGTTTTCTCCCGACATTGCCTCGATTGCATTTACAATAATATTTAACAAGGCAATTTTCATTCGGGTCTTGTCAACATTCAGTGTGATCTTTTCCGTCGAATATCGTTTATCAATTTTTACCTGATTGAGGTGAGCCCGGTCAATAGCTTCATGAAGTGACTGGTCCAGCAAATCGTTTACCGGGATTTCTTCGTATTGCAGGTCGGTAAATTTAGTGGCGGAGAGGAGTTCATTGATAAGTTCATTGATCCTCCGGGAGTTTCTCGAAATGATTTCCAAAAACATTTTTTTATCTTCTCCCGCCAGATATTCGCTATCTAAATGACTTGCAGACAAATCGATGTTAGTGAGCGGATTTCGGATTTCGTGTGCAATAACGCGGGCCAAACGTCCCATGCTGGTAAAGCGTTCCATGCTTCTTAACTCCAATAATTCTTTATTTGCATTCGCGAGTTCAGAAATTCTTTTTTCAAGCTGGTCATGATAAGATTCTGCCTGAATAGTTGCCTTTTTCTTAGCCTGGCTTTCAATGTTAAAAGTGACGAGAGAGTAGATTATGAGAAGTCCGGAAACAAGACCAGCGCCAATTATGATCCAAAAAACTATTTTACTGTAATACGATACTCTTTGAGTTCTCTGGGAGAGTAATTTATTTTCGTTTACTGTTATGGAATCCGAAAGCTGCTCTATAGCGTTAATGAGACTGCTGTTTAACTGTTCCCTTTCCCGGATGGAATCGTTAATCTGAAAATGGTTTCTGTTCAATATGCCGAGTTCTTCATTCAGCGTATTGTATTTTCTCACAATAATCTCATGCATCAGTTCCAGTCTTTTCTTTTCATCCGGATTGTCATTTACACTATTGGACAAAACCTGAAAAACAGAATCAACTAAGGTTTCGCTTTCTTTGTAGTCATTCAGGTAGGCAACCTGGTTTTTATGCATAAATTCATTCCAGCTTATTTCTGCATCTTTCAATTTGGAATTAAGGATGGCCAGTTTATTAATTACTTCCCTGGTATGGCTGACCCATTTATTTTGTTTTCTAAGCTGAACAAATGAAGAGAGTGATAAGAAATAGCAAATAAGCAGTAAAATAAATGCTGCCAGATAACCGCTTCTGATCTTTTTAGGAAAATCAAATTTCATAATCATTATTGGCAAATAATAACAGTTTGCCAATACCGGGCTAAGATCACATTGTTATTCCCGCTACTTTGAAATTACAAATAATTTGCCCAAAATGAGGTTCCGGTTTACCCTGTCAAACTGATTAAACGAGTAACATCGCATCCCCATAACTAAAAAACCGGTATTTGTCTTTGATGGCCCTTTTGTAAGCTTCCATTGTCAGATCATAACCTGCAAAAGCACAAACCATGATTAAAAGACTGGTTTTGGGAAGATGGAAATTTGTAATCAGGGCATCCGCAATATTAAACTGATAAGGGGGATGTATAAATGTATTTGTCCATCCTTCGGAAGGTTTGAGGAGTTTTTCTGCCGTGAATGAAGATTCCAGTGCGCGCATAGTGGTGGTACCGACAGAACAAATGCGATGACCGCCCAATCTGGCCTTATTGACTATTTTACAAGCCTCTTCATCCACCCGGTAATATTCAGCATCCATCTTATGTTTACTGAGATCCTCCACTTCTATTGGACGAAATGTTCCCAAGCCTGTATGAAGAGTGGCTTCCGCAAACCGGATTCCCTTTATTTCCAGCCTCTTAATGAGTTCTTTACTAAAATGCAAGCCTGCGGTTGGTGCAGCCACAGCACCTTCATGTTTTGCATAAACGGTCTGGTATCTTTCTTTGTCTTCTTCGTCAGGTTTACGTTTTATATATTTCGGTAGTGGCGTTTCTCCCAGTATTTCGAGTACCTGTCGAAATTCATCGTCTGTTCCATCCCACAAAAATCTTATTGTACGACCCCGGCTGGTCGTATTGTCTATCACTTCTGCAACCAGTTCATCATTATCACCGAAGTACAATTTATTGCCTACCCGAATTTTTCTGGCAGGATCAACTATTACATCCCAGAGTCTGTTTGGTTTATTCAGTTCACGGAGCAGGAAAACTTCAATTTTGGCTCCCGTTTTTTCCTTACGCCCGTACATTCTTGCCGGAAATACTTTGGTATTGTTAACAACAAAAACGTCTTTGTCATTAAAATAATCCATCACATCCCT
>DATHPV010000381.1:0-8269 GCA_035483495.1 Puia sp. | reverse complement strand
CGTACATCAGATTCGTGCCTGCATCAAAATATCCACGTACCGTTGTATTCGCCTGGTTGATGCCTGCATTCCCATCCGCCGTTTGTGCGTAAAGTTTTGAACAGATTAAAAATGCAAAAAAGAATACCGTTGTTTTTATTTTCATAATTGGTCTTATAATATCGTTCGAAATACATTATTGATCATCGTCCGGCTACCTCCCTTTCCGCTTATCGGGAGGCAGCGACGATGCAGCCCGCTCATTCACCGGCTCTCCACAACATGCTCAACTCCTCCGTGGTGAAATGAAACGAGCCTGTTTTTTCTCCAGCTGATTGAATATGATTATTGATCGTGACACGGAAACTTTCCGGCAAGCGCATGTAATTTTCAAGATGTTCCCGTAATACAAAAAAAAGATCTTCCTTATTTGTTCTGCGGTAATATGAATTAGAGATCAGGTGATCCACTTCTTTTTTAAGAGTTAATACAGAGGCGAAAAAATCTTCGGTATTATTTTTTTCTTTTGGCGAAGATGGTTTTTGGAAAATATTTTTCCATTTTTTGGGTGATCGGAAAAAAGCAACGATCTCGATCCGGTAATACATCATCAAAATGATCACATAATAAATCGCAAGTAAAATTCCAGTAAGGGCAAGAAAATTTTGCCAGCTGACTGATCTGAGCATAATTCACTTTTTTCTTTCTTCACATGAGTAACAGAAATTTTTCTGTTACTCGCCAATTGTTTTGTACAAGACAAATCTACAGGCACGAATAAGCGAAACGAATTATAAAATGATAAGAAATAAAAAAAGCGATAAAATAAAAATTAACAAAAGATAACGGAAATATCTCTTGCTATTTTATGGATTTCAATTTTCGTATGTTCAATACCGTTAGTTAAAAAAGTGATCAAATTCTCGAAAAATCAGAGCACAACTTGAAGAAATTGTAGTAAGCAACAGTTGTATCCCAAACCCCTGCTATGCTTGCAGATTTTTATGGTAATGGTTGAACGTAATTTCATCTTCCTTTCTGCTACTACGTTTGGAAAGAAGGATGTAGAATTGATGACTCAATTGCATGGTCCTGAAATAATAAAATATTTCGGAACGCAGGAGAGCAGTTGGCGTCAGCGATCTGTCCAGGCATTGGTGTGCCACGCGCGCATTACTAAAGTGAATAATATTTTTCCATCCGCCAGAATTGCGGCTGAGCTTTTAATTTAAACGGTAAATTGACCGGGTGTCTTAAAATCAAACAACCGCTGTTACAGAACCGTACACTACAATATCAATAATCCCGAAAGAAAATATGAAAATCAATAAGCTGTAAAACTGGCACTCCATTAGATAGATGCTCACCATGAAACAATATTTCGCTTTAGTTTTTATTTTTTTGTCTGTTTTTATCCCTCGCGCGGACGCACAGACCCTGGATACGCTCATTGATGTTGGTGGCTACAAGCTTCACTTTTCCATTATCCCCGGAAAAGGAATCCCCGTTTTGTTTGAGGCAGGTGGAGGTGACGACGCCAGTGCCTGGAACGGCATTATTCGTCCCATTGCTGAAATTACACATACCACGCTCATCACCTATGACCGCATCGGATTTGGTAAAAGCGGACTGGATAGCAATCAACATGGAATTGTGAAAATGATCGATGGACTGGAAACAGGTCTTCATAAACTGGGCTATTGGGGAAATATCATGCTCGTTGCTCATTCGCAGGGAGCTATCTATGCCCAGGTCTTTGCTTTTCGCCACCCGGATCTGGTCAAAGCAACAGTGATGATTGATGGGACGACTCCTTGTTTTTATGAATCCCAACGGCTAACAGCAACACAACATTCGATTGATGAGACAAAGGATAAATGGAAGAAAAGCCGGCCCGGCATGTATTATCAGTCCGCTGATTTTTCAGCAAACATCAATATCGCAAGGAACTCTCCGTTTCCTGCAAGCGTTCCGGTGACCGATCTTGTTTCCGATTACCCGCCCTTCAACGATTCGAATGATATTCTGGACTGGAAGCGATGCCACCGGGAATTTTCGAATGGCGCCCCCAATCGCCTTGGCATTACCGCTTTTGCTTGTCATCACTATATATTCCGCGAAGCTCCGCTACTCGTGATATCTGTGATAAGTAAAATGTATGCAGACGCAAGTCATGGGAAGGAAACAGTGGAGATCTTACAACGACTTGCAGATTATGAATTAGCAGGGATCAACGACATCAGAAAGAGGGATAATGATTACATGCATTCTGAAAATGATTTGAATTCCTGGGGATATCAATTTTTTTCGAAAGGTGAAATAGAAAAAGCGCTGAGCGTTTTCAAATTAAATATCCTGCTCAATCCTTCCAGCTGGAATGTTTACGACAGTTATGGGGAAGCGCTGATGCGAAACGGTGATAAAAAGGAAGCGACTAGGATGTATCAAAAATCCGTGGCACTTAATCCGAAAAACGAAAACGGCAAAAATATCTTAGAAGAGCTCTCGGAACAGGCACAGGATTTCACCCAGTATAAAAGAGAATTTTTTATCCGGGGTCGGGATACATTGCGTTATCGGATTTTGTATCCTGAAGATTATAAAATAGAAAAGTCCTATCCCCTGCTCGTTTTCCTTCATGGCGGGGGAGAAAGGGGAAATGATAATGAAGCCCAACTTATTCACGGAGCCGGCTTGTTTTTAAGGGACTCCCTGCGAAAGCAATTTCCGGCCATTGTTATTTTTCCGCAATGCCCTTCCGATAGTCTATGGACAACTACACCGCCTAAAATAACGAATGCCCCTTATGTAGTAGATACAACAGCAGCATACTATCTGGCATTGGATGCTCAACCGATCACAACTCCCGAACGACTCGTGAAGCTTTTGATGGACAGTTTAGCTGACCACAACATAGCTGACAAAAAAAGGATCTATATAGGAGGTCTTTCGATGGGCGGGCTCGGGACATACAGTTTACTTATTCATTGTCCCAATTATTTTGCCGCTGCATTTTCCATTTGCGGGGAAGCTAATAAAGCGCTTTATATAAAAAAAGCAGCTGGTGTGCCGATATGGATTTTTCACGGGGAAGTGGATAATGTTATTCCTGTTCAACCGGACAGGGATCTGTATAAAGCCCTCCAAAAGATGGGCGCCAAAAATGTAAAGTACACGGAATATCCCGGCGTGAATCACGGCAGTTGGAACAGGGTTTTTGCAGAACCAGGATTATTTCCGTGGCTGTTTTCTTTTAAAAAGTGAATAAATACATTTTCCTTAAATTAAATAATTAGGTTGCATAACCTTGAGGTCAAGGGTTCAACTCCTTCCTTGCGTTCAATTTCGGATTTCATAAAGATGATGCTCAAAAATTAGAAAATGCAATAAAATTTTTGAATAATGAGTTGGCTAATTTTCCCTTTCTCGCTGCAAATTTTGAAAGCCGTTAAAGATATTTTTAGCGGCTTTTTGATTTTAGTTTTGAACTTGAAAAGTCTGCATTAACCATTGTTACTTAAAAACATTTCGCCCATTATCGCTGCAACGTTTGTCTTTTTAAAACGTCATTCGATTAGAATAACCTGCTTCTCATGATTAAAAATTATTTTAGAACAGCTCTTGGTGGATTTTTGCGCAACAAATTATTTACGCTGATCAATATTTCCGGTTTATCAATCGGCATCAGCGCCTCACTTGCAATCTACTGTATCATACAATTTGATTTCAACTTCGACAATTTTTACCCTGAAAGCAATCGTATTTACCGAGTCGTTTCAAACCTTGGCTCTGCAACTGGCGGTGTTCGCGGTCCATTACCAGAGGCAGCTCGTGTAATGGTATCAGGTCTTGATGCGTCTGCGCCATTTTTATTATTGACGAATTTACGCTCTATCACTTTATTGTTTCATCACTTAAGGGGTAATTTGCCCTGGTGTTAGAAACCTTTTATTTCTTTTTAAGGAAGCCATTAATTTTATTTTTTTTGCGGTAACCATTTTACCTTTCTTGAGTAATCACTATATAAGGCTCAAACCAAGTGGAAGAACTAACAGATGAATCCATAATGCTTATAGTGTAAAGGAAGGAAATTTACTTTCCATGACAAAACTCTTAGCGCTATCATGTGAAGATGTATAATTTCTTTTTGAAACTGACTTTTGACAGACCGCTACCACTGGTATAATCCTCTTCCTTTCAAATACGCACATGATATGATTCTTGCAGACGATCGCTATTTCCGCCGAAAGAAGGCCAAAGGAGGTAACAAATATGCGATTGTTGCAACGGCAAATAAAATTGCGACGATTTATTATAAAATGGTTCGATAAAAAAAAGTTTAATCCTGTCGATTTAGAGCAATACCAGGAGAAATATAAAATGAATAAGATAGCCTTCTATGAAAAGAAACTCGAGGAACTAAAACGACAGGTGGCGTAAATGAAGGAATATATGGACCCAAAAAGGTAATTAGTCGAGTTATATAGAAGAATGATTTGTTCGGAGTTGAAAATCAGTTAACACAAAATGGTTTGAGTAAATCAGGTCATTTATTTCATAAAGAATACTTGCCGAAAATATATAAATCATCAGTTATGAAAAGAAACCAATCATTGACATTGTCCTTCCTTCTATTGATCTGCTTCGGGCTACGCGCTCAGGAAAATGACCTGACAATGCAGGCGCAACTGAATGATACCCTGATTGCGCGATACAACAGGGAGGATTTTAAAGGCATTTGGCAATTAGGAAACAATGACTGGAAAAAAAAGTCTCCATTAGGAGATTTTGCGTCCTATCTTAACTACCTGAAAGCAAGAAGCGGATTGATCCCGTCGTCGAAACCATCAAAGCGCGCAGGCAATTATCAATTTTTCCAATGGGTAGGGGAGAAAAAAAACTTGATTGTCGGGTTGGCTGGTCCATCCGCTCAGATGTTCGATGATATCAATTTCAATTTTTTTATCTCACCAGCTGAGTTAAGTGCCGTACAAACAGATAACCCGTTAAAAACTGTTATTGACTCTAACGTAAATAGCGTAGCAACCCGGTTCATGGTAATCAATTCGGTCCCTGGTATGTCTATTGGCATTTTCGATAATGGTAAGATGTACATGTATAATTATGGCACTGTAGCACAAGGACAAAATGAACTTCCCACAAACCGGACAATATATGACTTAGGGTCAATCACAAAATCTTTTACCGGGATACTCCTTGCACAGGCAGTTATCGACAAAAAAGTCAGTTTAACGGATGATATCCGCAAATGGCTCAATGGCGATTACCCAAATTTAGCCTATGAAAGTCATCCAATCAGGCTGGTCGATCTTGCCGACTATACTTCCGGACTATCTGATATTCCGCCTGACACGCGTAATATGACCGACTTAGAAAAGCGTTTATTTGCAGCAAAATATACCGTGGCTAAATTTCTGGAAGATTTCCACAATGTGAAGCCTGATTTTATTCCAGGTACTAAATATCAATATTCGAGCACCGCAGTAGAGCTTTTGGCCGCCATACTGGAACGTATATATAACATGAGCTACGCGAATCTCATTCAGAAATTCATCGCAGGTCCCATGGGTATGAAAGACACGAGGGTTACCAGTTCGTCTGAAACTGATACACTCCGCTTTGCAAAGGGATATGGCGCCGATGGTAATGAAAGGCATTGGAACTACGGCCCGACCTTTGAACTCGGAGGAATTCATTCTACGGTTCATGACATGTTTCTCTATATTGTGCAAAATATAAAGGAAACTAATTCAGCCGTAAAATTATCTCATAAGCAGACCACTCAACTCGGAATTGCTGACGAAGAATCCGGTTTAGGTTGGTTTATTGAGCCAACTAGAAGAGGAATTCAAATAGAAAAAGGCGGCAATTCGCCGCGCCATAGCAGTGAATGTATGCTAATTCGAGAAAAAAACATTGGCGTTATCTGTTTCACCAATTTGCAAGGGCAGGATTTGCAAAATCTAGCACAAGATATTCTCGATCAAATAATAACTAAAAAATAATATAATCCAGAGGATTTTGCGATCTAAGGAATTGATTTTGTAAAAGTAATTTATGGTATTTGATATTATACAACGTCAGTGATCTGGATAATTAAAGCAGCTATTGGAAACTCCGCGAAACGTTGAAGAACGGAGTGATTTCTTTTGAATAGCAAATTCGGTAACAAAAATATATTTCACGAGAATAAATAATTGGATTTTATAACCCGGAGGTCGAGGGTTCAACTCCCCATCTCGCAACAACTTTTGAAAGCTGTTAGAGATTTTCTTTAGCGGCGGCTTTTGTTTTTATAAAACCATCCCGCTCATTAATGTACAGTAGCTGTATCAAAATCGTGCATTTTGCTTTTCTTATTTTTGGTTAATTCATTATGCAACAATCAAAAATGATTTTGGTCTTTTTCTTGTTGTGAAGTAATTATCTTTTCATATGCTCAAGAATTATTTCAACATCGCACTAAGAGGTCTCCTTCGCAACAAGTTTTATTCAATAATCAATATAGCTGGTCTTGCGATAGGACTGAGTGCGTGCATCAGCATTTATCTGATTGCTAGCTTTGAATTGGCGTATGAACATTTTCAGCCAGACATGAATCGAATTTACCGCGCAGTGACAGATACTCGTGACATTAATGGTGAAAATCATTTTCCACTGATTTCTTATTCAGAAGCATCGTTCATAAAAAGTCATTTTACCGGTATTGATAAATCAGCTTATTTTTTTAATTATTATTTTAAAGTTTCAGTCCGGACAAAAGATGGGAATATCAAAATATTCCCTACCCCCGACCCCTCAAAAGTGGTTTCAGATATTATCATCACCGAACCAGCATACTTTGATATTTTTAAATACGAATGGCTTGCAGGTAATTCATCAGCAGCGCTCTCTGATCCTTTTAAAGTCGTACTTAGTGAAAATAAAGCGCGCGGCTATTTTGGTTCTGTTCCTTTGACTGAGGTTATAGGTAGGCAGATCGTATACAACGATTCCCTTCGGCTGACCGTATCAGGGATCGTAAAAGATTATCCAAAAAATTCAGATTTTGTTTTTAAAGAATTTATTTCTCTTTCCACGATTGAGCACAGTTTTTTAAATAGACCTCCCTATTTCTCAGGAGTCACAGATCCATCCAAATGGCTTTGGAATGATTTTGGCCAAGCTTTCATAAAATTGTCACCGGGAATCAGCCCTGCGCAAATAGCAAACCAAACATCCTCACTTCTTAATATAGAAAACAACTTGCACATCAAGTTTGCAAGTGTGAACAGAAGCATTCACCTGCAGGCGCTTTCTGATATGCACTTCAATCCTGTTTATGGCTCTGATTTTTATACGATACAATCTGACTTACATACACTTTATGCCTTAATGGGAATTGCCGTGCTCGTGCTGGTGATCGCAGCCATCAATTTCATAAATCTATCAACTGCCCAATCTATACGCAGGGCTAAGGAAATAGGGATAAGAAAAGTGTTGGGAAGTAACAGGCCTGCGCTGATTTTGCAATGCCTTAGCGAAACATTTATTTTGGTTTTGCTTGCCATTGTTATATCAATGTTGATTACCAGACTCATACTGAACACTTTTCCGGCTATGATTCCAGATGGCGTCAGTATTAATCTGTTTAGCCCATCCTTACTGCTGTTCCTATTTTCAATTGCCATTATTACTACAGTTTTATCGGGTCTTTATCCGGCAAAAGTTTTATCCTCTTACTTACCAGCGCAATCCCTGAAAGGAACGGCATCACAAATTTCAAATCAGAAAAGCCCGCTTCGCAAAATCTTGATCGTATTTCAATTTAGCGTTTCAATAATTTTCATTATTGGAACTATCATGATAAGTGACCAGGTTCACTATTTGCTTACTAAAAATTTGGGATTTAAAAAAGACGCAATCATTAATTTTTTTAATGCAGGCAAACATCTGAAAACGGATGATTATCTTCTTGCAAATAAGATCAGACAGCTTTCGGGCGTTGAAAAAGTCAGTGTGAGCAATGATCCTCCTGAGACCGCCTTTCCCAGGACGGGTGGATCCATTTTCTGTAAAGATAAACAGACGCAGACACTACCACAATATTTGGATGCTGACGATGAATTCATTTCTCTATATGGACTTAAAATCTTAACCGGGCGCAATTTTGTTGCACCAACTGGAAAAGATTCATCAACTGAATTCCTGATCAATGAAACTTGTGCTCGACAGCTTGGGTTCAAAAGACCGGAAGAAGCAGTTAGTCATTTTGTTCAGGAAGGCATCT
>DATHPV010000380.1:0-2471 GCA_035483495.1 Puia sp. | reverse complement strand
CAGAATTCATAGAACGGGCCGGAAACTTTGGAGCGCCGCTTGCATTTTTGATATTGTCAGGTGGTCTTGGAAAAAATATCAGGAATATTTTTATTCCTGTAAATGCAAACGTCGAAATCAATCATAAAACATTCAATGAGGTTTTGACCTGTTTGAAAATAATTACGTTTTTATTATTAGCGGGACATGGATGGCTTAATATAATGGAGAAAAAGAATTTAATAAATCAATACACAGCCCTTGGTTTTTCTAACGCAGGTAAAACGGCTGTAACGATCGGAATTGCTGAAATTGTTGCAGCTTTTGCCGTGTTGATTCGCCCATATCGCCCAATGATATTTGTGATCTTTATCTGGAAGATGATGAGTGAGCTTTTGTATCCTCATTACGAACTATTCGAATGGATTGAACGCGGTGGAAGTTATGGAGTACTACTCGCACTTTGGTATGCCCTGGACTCAAAAGCCACCTTCAAATTTAAAAATGCTGAATCTCTTCATCAGTCTTTTACGTCTACACAACCTACTTCACCTTTGCCAAATTCAATTTAACTAGAATCTGAATTTATTCTGTTATTTGGCCAAAATGAACTGTTCATAACGGCCATGCATATGGCCCATTTTTCTAAAATCTAAAATACCACTACTTAAATTTAAGGAATATTAATATTTTAGCTCATCCATGGGAAGTCAACCACGGATCTTTTTAACCCCCGAACACAGCAAAAACAACCTTCAATGGAACGCCCATATAGAAACCTCGGCTACTTTTTTCTTATTCTGCTGTTATTTGTTTTTTTCGGATTTTATAAAACATATTTTGGCCTGATGCCAGGGTTCAACAAAGAAACCACTTCTGTTGTCCATTTTCACGCAACGATTCTTTTCCTTTGGGTTTGCACAGTGATTACCCAGCCCCTGTTGATCCGCTATGGGAAGTACAGCACGCATCGTATGATCGGTCGCTTAACATATGTACTGGTTCCTCTGATGGTTCTTTCTTTTTTTTTAATGTGGATGAAGGGTTATGCAAATGTACCGGGCGAACACAGCATGTCGGTATTTGGCCAATATATGATGGCAGCGCATTTTCATTCAATCTGTAATGTGGTGTTACTGGTTGTTTTTTATTCAATGGCTGTTGCCAATGTTTCACGAACACCCTATCATATGCGATATATGATCGCCACCACTCTGATATTTATCGATCCGACACTAACAAGAATCCTGTCTTCCTGGTTTCATATGACAGGTTTTCAAGCCGACCTTGTCACAGATTCCTTTACAGACCTTATTCTCGTTGGACTGATTCTACTCGATGTTAAATACAAACAAAATTTCAGACCCTATTTATACGCGCTGGGGCTTTTTTTGATTTATCATATTGCATTGTTTATGATGAACCACTAAAGAAATAAAAAAAATGAGAATAGGAAATTTGCGGGCATCATGCCAAAGGATCCCTCAGCACAATGTCTTTAAATGTGCCTGGAGTTATTCCCTCTGATTTTTTGAAGAGCCGGACAAAATAATTAACATCAGTGAAGCCGCATTGATAGGCAGTCTCCGTGACAGTAGAATTTTGACTGCCCAGAAGTTGTTTGGCAAGTTTGATACGCTCACGATTGATATATTCCAATGGGGTAATGCCGAATTGCAGTCTGAACCATTTGAAAAATTCATTGCGGCTCATGTATGCTTTACGTGAGAGAGCATCCACACCTAATTTCTCTGTAAGGTGGCCATGAATATAATCAAGCAGAAAATGCTGCCGATTGAAATTTTTCTTATCATTTTTATCCATCTCCACCCGCTTCAGATACTGGCTCTGGACAAGACGGATGAGCAGCTCTTTTAAGCTCAGGTCGGTATAGATATTTTTTGCTTTGTTTCCACTGCTGCAGTTCCGGATTATCTTGTTGATAGTCTCCGCGATTTCTGCATCGTTTGAGAAATGATACTGGCTGAAATCAATATTCCATTCGTGAATATCGTCGCTTCCACTATTGTAACAGGAGTTGAGATAGTCCATCGTTTCCCGGACATACTCCGAATTTACCAGGAGCGCGATGCACTGCGTCGGATTGCTGTGCGTAGATTCAGGAAAGTCAATTACCATCGGTTGATTGGCAGGTAAAATAACGGTTTCGCCGGGCAGGTAGGCAAATTCCGGGTAGTTGGCCAGGTGCATTACTTTTTTTCCGGTAACCATGCTGGTTATGACCAGATCTCTAAAAGCCAATGGTACACCAAATGTCTTTTCATAGCTCTCATATATATTGAGCTCGCAGTTGTCAAGGTTGAAAACACGACGGTTTTCAACCAGTGTCTGCAACTTTTTCGGTGGGGTCAGGTCTATCCTGTGAATCAAATTCCTTCGTCCCAAGTTAGTTTCGTTTGATGGTTAAAAATAGCCAATGGCCAAGGTTTGAGCAATAATTTAGTACAATCGTGCTATAAAACCATACAAAA
>DATHPV010000379.1:0-3287 GCA_035483495.1 Puia sp. | reverse complement strand
ATATTGATCTGAAAGAGCTGAAAGAATTCCAACTATTAGGTGACCGGTTAGAACCACCAAGACCACCCAAAACTTTAATTGAAACCAAACCGGAAACCAGCTTTACACCCGGTCCACGCAAGGATACCGAGCTTATTATCTTTGGTGAAAGCAGCGATAAAATAGTATACACGCTGGCCAATTGTTGTAAACCTATTCCCGGTGATGACGTTTTCGGTTTTGTAACGACGGGAAAGGGACTTACTATTCATCGTACGAATTGTCCGAATGCGACCAGGCTTCTTTCAAATTATGGTCACCGCGTGGTTAAAACAAAATGGGCAAAAAATAAAGAAATTTCGTTCCTTACGGGTGTGCGAATTATTGGTCTTGATGATGTGGGAGTAATCAATAAAATTACCAACCTTATTTCCGGTGAATTGAAAATAAATATTAATGCACTTACACTGGAGGCCAAAGAAGGACTGTTTGACGGCAGCATCAAGGTGTATGTTCATGACAAGGAAGAACTGGAAGAATTGCTGATCAGGTTAAAACAACTCAATGGAATACATTCGGTTGATAGATTTGATACGGAAATTTCTGAACCAGCGAAATAATAGTGAGTTATGGGTTATGAATTATGGGTTATGAGTCATTTTTATCACTCATAATTCATAACTCATAATTCATAATTCATAGTTACTTTTGCCCCTTCTAAAAAAATCAGACTGATGGTTGATGTTATTCTGGGTCTACAGTGGGGAGATGAGGGCAAAGGGAAAATCGTAGATTATTTTGCACCCCGATACGATATTATTGCACGATTTCAGGGTGGACCCAATGCAGGCCATACATTATACGTAAAAGATCAGAAAGTTGTTCTGCATCAGATTCCTTCCGGTATATTTCACGAAAACACTATCAATCTAATCGGCAATGGAGTTGTACTAGATCCTGTTACGCTGAAAAGAGAATGTGAAACTGTAAAATCTTTTGGAATTGACTATCGTAAAAATTTATACATCGCACAACGTGCCCATATTATTCTACCAACACACAGGGCGCTGGATAAAGCTTCCGAACTTTCAAAAGGAAATGATAAAATAGGATCAACTCTTAAAGGAATTGGCCCTGCTTATATGGATAAAACAGGCCGCAACGGACTGCGAGTTGGTGATCTGCTCGACAAAAATTTTACCGCTCATTACAATCAATTACGCACAAAGCATCTGAAATTGCTCGACGGACTTCATTTTCAGGAAGACGTTTCCGAAATGGAAAATGAATTTCTGGAAGCATTGGAATTCCTGAAACAATTTAAAATTGTACAGGGTGAATATTTCATTAATGAAAAACTAAGTCAGGGAAAAACAGTATTGGCAGAAGGTGCTCAGGGCAGTATGCTCGATGTGGACTTCGGAACATTTCCTTTTGTGACTTCTTCTAACACCATATCTGCGGGTGTATGTACAGGCCTGGGTGTTCCCCCTCAGCAAATCCGGGAAGTAATCGGGGTAACAAAAGCTTATTGTACCCGCGTGGGGGGTGGTCCATTCCCAACTGAACTGGAAGATGAAACCGGCGAACGGCTTCGTAAGGCAGGCAATGAATTTGGTGCTACCACCGGCAGACCACGGCGTTGCGGATGGATAGACCTGGTAGCCCTGCGTTATGCCTGTATGATCAATGGGGTTACCAAACTGGTTATGACCAAATCGGATGTGCTGGATGATTTTGAAAACCTGAAAATTTGCACTCAATACAGGATTGAAGGAAAGGAAACGGAAGAAATCCCATTCCAAATGCTGCAACGACCCATTGAACCAGTACTGGCTCCTTTTAAAGGGTGGAAAAAGGATATTACGACAGTTAAAGACTTTGATTCGCTGCCTGAAGAAATGAAAACATATATTTCTTATATAGATAGCTACTTGAAAGTTAATGTTTCATATATTTCGAATGGGCCCGGACGCGATCAATTGATAGAAAAACGATAAGGTTTCATATGGGTCAAAAAATCTTGCGAAAAAAATTTGGAGGTTTAAAAACTTCGCTGAAATTTTACAATCTAATCTTATTGGAATATGGTACCAAAATCTGATAAGGAGAACAAGGGTTTAAAAAAATCCGGACCTGCTTCACCGAAACCAACTGCTAAGCCGTCTTCAAAGAAAACAAATGAAGACGATGACGACGAGGAGGAAAATGAGGAAGAGGTAGATTCTCCAAAATCCGCTGCTAAGAAAGGCCCCAAGGCAACTGCATCCAAAACGAAGAAAAAATCGGATGAGGATGAAGAAGATGATGAAGAGGAAGGAGAAGAAGAAGTAGACGAGTGGGATAAGGTTGAAGAAGATGAGGAATGGGATCCCGATTTTGATGAGTTCGATGTTCCGCGCTCCAAAACCAAAAAAGCTGCTCCGAGCGGTAAAAAAGCTGCCAAAGGTGAGGAGGATGATTTGGGGTTGGATGATGACTATAAGAATATGGATCTTTTCAACGATAGCGGATTTGAAGAGGAAGAAGAAGATTTCTAGTAAGCCTAACAGGCATGGCCAAACGCCAATTTGTATCTTTTGCTTTTTCAGATCTGTCTAAAATAAAACAACAGGTATTGGACTGGTTAACCAGTTTTAATACCTGTTGTTTTTTGGATAACCAGGAATATCCTTCAGAGAATCATTCTTATGAATGTATTGCTGCTGCCGGCGAGAAGAATGCATTGCAGGCATCCGCCGGTTATGCGTTTGAACAACTCACGAAATTTTCCCGCGAACAGGACGACTGGTTGTTTGGTCATTTTTCATTTGAGTTGAAATCTGAAACCGAGCAGTCTTTTTCCAATCTTCCGGATTTCATACAATTCCCCGATTTATTCTTTTTCGTACCTGAGATTATTATAATTATATCCTCAAAGGATATCAGAATAGGTACCTCCGAAAATAACCACGCGGAAATATTCCATGATATCGTGTTTGGTTCATTCAAGAGAAAAAAAATTCCCGGTAAGGAAATCAATATTCAAAGCCGGATTACAAAAGACTATTATTTAGAAACCATTCGTCGCCTACTGAAACATATTTTACGGGGAGATTGTTATGAGATTAATTTTTGCCAGGAATTTTTTGCAGAAGGTGTAACAATCGATCCTTATGATCTTTACGGGAGTCTCCGAAAGGTTTCTCCCAGCCCGTTTTCCGCGTTATATAAAACAGGAGAAAAATTTCTATTGTGCGCAAGCCCTGAAAGATATTTAAAAAGAGAAGGGGATAAAATAATATCGCAGCCAATAAAAGGAACTGCTG
>DATHPV010000378.1:0-6255 GCA_035483495.1 Puia sp. | reverse complement strand
AAATCCTTATCTGCCTTTATCTTGTTACTTAATCCGGATTCCAGATCACTTAAAGAAACAGACGCTTTCTTCTTCTGTTGTTCAATAAACGTAAGGCATTCATTGGTGGCGATTCGATATAACCAGGTATAAAGTTGAGCGTCTTCCCTGAATCCGGAAAGTGCGTTCCAAACCCTGATAAACACGTTTTGCAGAACATCATTTGAATCTTCATGGTCCACGAGCATCCGACGAATATGCCAATAAAGCCTTTCCTGATATTTTTTAACAATCTCAGTAAATGCCTTCTCCTTGGTAGCCGGGTCACGAAATAATACCAAAAGTTCCGTATCCGTTGTCTGTTCCGCCATGCGGGATTTGGATTTTACTCTTAACTGGATAATGAATTATTTATTTTTACGGTCTATCACTTTCTTAGCTGCTGCTACTATATGGGCAGCGTCCAGACCATATTTCTCAAGTAATTGTGCCGGCGTACCACTTTCCCCGAAAGTGTCGTTCGTACCTACATATTCAATTGGAACTGGGCTTGATTTTGAAGCGGTTTGTGCAATGCTATCTCCCAATCCGCCAATTATATTATGTTCTTCGGCGCTCACTGCACAACCTGTCTTTTTAAGGGACCTTAGTATAGCTTCTGTGTCCAAAGGCTTTATCGTGTGTATATTGATAACTTCTGCAGAAATGCCATTTTCTTTTAGGATTTTTTCGGCCTCCAGAGCGATCCAAACCAAATGGCCGCATGCAAAAATAGAAACGTCTGTCCCTTCTGTAAACTGCTGCGCTTTGCCTATTTTGAAGTCCATTTCGGAAGTGAAAATTGGCCATACGGGTCTCCCGAATCTGAGATAAACAGGCCCCTTATATTCAGCAATTGCGATTGTGGCCGCTTTTGTTTGTGCATAATCGCATGGAACGATTACCGTCATTCCGGGAAGCATTTTCATCATCCCAATGTCTTCCAGTATTTGATGTGTTGCCCCGTCTTCCCCCAGAGTAAGTCCTGCATGTGAGGCACAGATTTTTACATTTTTTCCGGAATAAGCTACAGACTGACGAATCTGGTCGTAAACGCGGCCAGTCGAGAAATTAGCAAAAGTTGTTGTAAAAGGAATTTTTCCTCCAATGGTCATACCGGCAGCGATACTTATCATATTCGCTTCTGAAATTCCACATTGAACGAATCGTTCCGGAAATTCTTTTATAAACTGATTAAGCTTTAAAGAACCGGCCAGATCAGCCGTAAGCGCAACAATATCTGAATTTTTCCTTGCAACCTCAACAATTCCATCTCCAAATCCACTCCTTGTATCTTTTTGACCCGTTACATTTACCATTTTCAAATATTGGTTGATCGATTAATTTAATTCTGAGAATTTACTATTATAAAAAGATTCATCCATCTTAATTTTTTGTTCCCATTTCCACGCTGTTGATAACATTTCATCCAGAGAATATTTGGGCACCCAGCCAAGTTCCTTGCGGGCAAGGTCGTTGTTTGCATAAATAGCAACAACGTCTCCCGGACGTCGGGGTCCAATAATATAATTTAAAGAAATTCCACTGATTTTTTCAAACGCATGTATGGCTTCCAGAACAGTTACACCATGACCACTTCCCAGATTAAATACTTCACATTTTCTCGTGTTATTCCCTTTGAGCATGTATTGTAGAGCGAGCGTGTGGGCATGTGCAATATCAGACACGTGTATATAATCGCGGATACAGGAACCATCGCGGGTTGGATAATCATTACCATACACTTCCATCTGAGGAATCTTGCCAATAGCTGTTTGTGTAATCGCCGGTACAAGATTGGCCGGCCTTCCAATAGGCAGCTCACCAATAAGAATGGATGGATGTGCACCTACCGGATTAAAATACCTGAGCAGTATGCATTTTGAATTGGAAGATTTTGAAAACTCATTAATAATTTGTTCCCCCATTTGCTTGGTATATCCATAAGGAGATTCTGCTGGCCTTGGAGGGGTGGTTTCTGTAACAGGTATTTCCGTAGTGTTTCCATACACTGTACAGGAAGACGAGAAAACAAAATTGGGAATATTAAATTCCTGTACACATTTAAGGAGGTTTATCAGCGACATCAGGTTATTTTCGAAATACATCAGTGGGTTTTCGACTGACTCACTTACTGATTTATAAGCTGCAAAATGTATAATGCCGGCAATATCCGGGTTTTCATGAAAAATGGCGAAACTGTCATCAAGATTACAAAGGTCTACTTTATAATTTTTAATCTTTTTACCAGTGATTTTTTGAACCCCTTCCAGGATTCTGGGATTTGATCTTGAATTATTATCGACGCAAATCACGTCATATCCATTGTCTATAAGATCAACTAATGTGTGAGATCCTATATAACCACATCCTCCTGAAACAAGAATTTTTTTCATATGTAATCAAACATTAAGGTTGGTTGACGATATCCAGGAGGTATTGTCCATATCCACTTTTCAGCAGAGGTTTTGCGATGGCTCTTACCTGTTCTTTTGTTATGAATTTCTTTCGATAGGCAATCTCCTCTATACAGGCGATCTTGATGCCCTGTCTTTGTTCGATTACCTGAACGAATTGAGTCGCCTGCATTAGTGAATCGAACGTGCCGGTATCCAGCCACGCGGTGCCTCTGTCCATAATTGACACCTTCAATTTTCCCCGTTTCAGATATTCTTTATTTATATCTGTAATCTCATATTCACCCCTTGCACTAGGCTTTAGATTTTTTGCAATAGCAACCACATCGTTGTCATAGAAATATAATCCGGGAACAGCGTAATTGCTTTTTGGACTTTCCGGTTTTTCCTCTATCGAAACCACATTTTTATTTGAATCAAATTCAACAACACCATATCGCTTCGGATCACTTACATGATACGCATATACGATACCCCCATTGGGATTTTTGTTGGCTGAAAGTTGATCGCCAAGGCCGGCTCCATAAAAAATATTGTCACCTAACACGAGGGCTACACTGTCTTTTCCTATGAAATCTGCTCCGATAACAAACGCCTGTGCAAGGCCATTAGGAATTGCCTGTTCAGCATACGAAATTTTCAATCCGTATTGAGAACCGTCTCCAAATAACCTTACAAAAAGTGGGAGGTCATGTGGCGTGGATATTATCAGAATTTCCTGGATTCCAGCCATCATTAATGTTGACAATGGATAGTAAATCATGGGTTTATCATAGACAGGCATGATTTGCTTGCTGATTGCAAATGTTATCGGGTGTAGTCTGGTTCCAGAACCTCCTGCCAGAATAATTCCTTTCATGGACCGGTTTTTTTAACGGGCGCAAAGTACATTTTTAAGCTTAAAGACCAAAGGAAAGTGTTGAAGCGTGGAAGTGTGGAAGTTAGGATTCGTGGCAAATTCCACACTACCAATCTTTCCTATTTTCTAAATATGGATAAAATCAGATAAACGACAGCTGAGAACACAGCACTTACAGGAATGGTCAGTATCCACGCCCAAAGGAGGTTAATAGTTACCCCCCAGCGCACTGCGGAAAGCCTTTTCGTAGCTCCGACACCCATTATGGAACCCGCAATTGTATGTGTTGTGCTTACCGGTATTCCTAATTTTTCACTTATGAATAGAGTAATGGCACCGGCTGTTTCTGCACTCACTCCTTCGAGAGGCGTCACTTTCGTAATTCGGGTTCCCATGGTTTTTACAATCTTCCAGCCACCACTTAAAGTACCCAAAGCGATGCAGGTAAAACTCGCAACGGGAACCCACATATTTTGATTTACAAATTGTTTAAATGTAATTGTATGTCCGAGTTGATGCTGATAGAAAATAACAGCCGCACCAATAATACCCATTACTTTTTGAGCATCGTTTCCTCCGTGTCCCAAACTGAAGAGTGCGGAAGAAACAAGTTGCAATTTGCGAAACCATTTATCCGCCCGGTACGGATTTGCGCGACGGCAAATATTGACTATGGTAATTGTAATAATAAATCCAATAATCATCCCTATTAAAGGTGCAAGGAATATGAATAAAAATGTCGGTACTACCTTCGCATAGTTGATTACAGAAACCCCGTGTTTGCTTAGGGAACCGGCATGGGCAAGCGCAGCGCCCATAAATCCACCAAGAAGTGTGTGGGATGAACTGGAAGGAATTCCAAACCACCAGGTTAACAGGTTCCAGGCAATAGCACCTATTAATCCTGAAAAAATTACATCAAGCGTGATAAAATTCTTGTTTACTGAATTGGCAATCGTATTCCCGATTTTAAATTCACCAATCAGGTATCTCGAAATAAAAAATGCAGCGAAGTTGAATAATGCTGCCCATAAAACCGCCTGAAAAGGTGTTAATACTTTTGTGGATACAATTGTTGCAATAGAATTGGCAGCGTCATGAAAACCATTGATATAGTCAAAAATCAGGGCAAGAATGATGATAATTACCAGGAAAGTCATTAATATTTTAGAATTTGGAGTTATTTATCGCTGACCACAATTTTTGAAAATGTTCTGCCATTAACTTTTGGCGTTAAGCATATTTAATAATTATAGTCTCAATTACATTGGCAGCGTCTTCGCATTTATCGGTTACCGTTTCCATGGCCTGATATATTTCTCTTTTTTTTATAACTTCCTTTGCATCTGGTTCAGTTTCAAAAAGCCTGTCGATACTCATATCAAAAACGTCGTCTGCCTGATTTTCTATGCTGTTTATTTTTACCAGAGCATCCGTGATTTTTCTCATATCACGCATATTTCTCAATTCACTGATGGCCAAACCGATTTGAGCAGTTCCGTCCACTATCAGATCCGCCAGTTTCTGGATACCGGGATCATTAGGATTTACTTTATAAAAGTTTATTTTTTTTGCAGTAGAATAAATATAGTCACAGATGTCGTCCAGTGCACTTGCGAGATAGTGAATGTCTTCCCGGTCAAAGGGGGTAATAAAGTTGCGGCCCAGTTCTGTAAAAACTTTATGCGTTAAATCATCGTTTACATGTTCCTGTTCTTCTACTTGTGAAACAATGGCTGCTCTTTTATCTTTGTCTGGTTCACTTACTACATTTTTTAAAAGTTTTCCCATTTTTGTTACACCGGCAGCAACTTCTTCAAAAAGTGAATAAAAGATCCTGTCTTTTGGCATAAAAATCTTCATGATATTATTTAGCGCCATGTTGAAAATTTGGGTAAAAATAGATCTTAAAGTGACTGATTTTACTAAATCATGTATGGTAATAATTTCATAACATGACTGTATATGATTGAAAATCAATCAATATGCTACGATATGTATGCTTGTTTTGATAGCATTCATAATTTATTGATGTAGAGAAAACCAAATGATAAAGAATACAATTGTAAAATTGCGGAGAAACTACTTATTGCAAAACGGAAGTAATTGAACGCTAAACTTTAAGCTTGGAAAAGTGTACTATGAAATCATCAGTAACCACATTAAGGGTTTGTTTGGGTTCTGTCTGCTGATAAGTGGGAAAATCTTTTGCCTGATATTGAAATAACCTCCAATTTTTATTTTCGTATTCCAGAGAAGTCATGTGTTCAACCCAATCGCCAGAATTCATATAAACAACTTTTCCTTCTATATTTTCAATCGTTCGTATGCAGGGCTGATGGATATGTCCGCATATTACATAGTCATAGTTCTTCTTAATGGCAAGTGATGAGGCAATTTGTTCCAGGTCGTTCACTTTAGAAACGGCTTTATTAACACCTTTCATAATTTTTTTGGAGATGGAAATTTTTTCTCTTCCTGCCAGTGCGAGCAACCTGTTCACAAATCTGTTAAATAAAATAAGCATGCCATATCCATTGCTTCCCAGTTTGGCAATGATCCTTGCACTGCCCTGAGTCGTATTGTCAAACACATCCCCGTGGAAAATCCAGGTCATTTTTTTGTCGATTTCCAAAACGATTTTATCCGTAAGCGTGAGTTGGCCTATATCCAGATCAGTATACTTCCTCATCATCTCATCGTGATTGCCGGTAATATATACCACCCGCGTTCCCAAAGTGATAAACTTCATTAACTCCCGAATTACCTGCATATGAAGAGTGGGGAAAAAACTTTTACTAAACTGCCATCCGTCGATGATGTCGCCATTTAGTATTAGTATATCCGGTTGAATACTGCGTAAATAATTGAGTAGTTCTTTAGCCTTGCAACCGTAAGTACCCAGATGAATATCAGAAAGAATCACGACATCTAATCTTCGTCTTTCCATTGAGGAGGTTT
>DATHPV010000377.1:0-4955 GCA_035483495.1 Puia sp. | reverse complement strand
GATCACGAACGAAGATGCGCTGGCTGAAAAATGCAGGATGTATGCACAGCATGGTGCTCTAAAAAAACATCATCATATTATTGAGGGGATTAACAGTCGTCTCGACGGTTTGCAGGCGGCTGTTTTATCCGCGAAACTTCCACATCTTGCTGAATGGACAGAAAAAAGAATTGAAAATGCCGCCCTTTATAATAAGTATTTGTCGGGGATAGAAGGGATCTGTCTGCCAACGCAACGTCCTGATACCAGACATACATGGCACCTCTATGTGATTCGTACAAAACAAAGAGATAAACTGGCGTTATGGCTGGCAGAAAATGGAATTGAAACGTCCGTACATTATCCAATGGCGCTGCCCAATCTCCCCGCGTATAAATATCTTGGTCATGTACCGGAAGATTTTCCGGTAGCCAGTGCTTTACAGGATGAAATTCTTTCCTTACCTATGTTTCCGGAGCTTACCGAAGAAATGATTTCTCTGGTTGCAGATAGCGTTAAAAAATTTCCATCCAATTCCTAATGAATGTATCAGGCTTCCCTTTATGGCAGATTCTTTTTTAAAAGGAAAAACCATATTGGTGATTTCTCCCCAGGCCTGGGGAGAAATGCTGATTTCGAAGCATCATTACGCGCTGGAACTTGCAAGACGCGGCAATCAGGTTTATTTTCTCAATCCTCCGGATAATGACCATTGGAATATGAGAAGTCCGGATAAAAGAATACAGATTCGTGTTTCAAAAGCAAATCCGAATCTTTATCTGGTAGACCAGGTTTTGTATTTTCCTTACCTGCTAAAATTCCATGCGCGTGGAATATACAACCTGCTTATCAAAAAGCAAATCCGAAACATACTGAAGAAGATAGGAAAACCAACAGATATTGTATGGTCTTTTGACCTTGGTAATCTTTTTCCACTTGCTTATTTTCAAAAAAACGTTTATAAAGTATTTCAGCCTGTTGACGAACCAGGTGAGGGACAGGCGATACTGGCCGCAAAAGGGGCAGACATTATATTTTCAGTTACGCAGGAAATCCTGGATAAATATAAAAGTTTTGATGTCAGGCGATGTTTTATCAATCACGGTCTTGCCAATGAATTTACGGAAGTGAAAGCCGATGTTGAATTCAGACCGGCACGAGTACAGGCAGGCATGTCAGGAAATTTATTGCGGACGGACCTTGATCGTGGTACATTGTTGCAGATTGTTCATGAAAATCCGGAGGTTGATTTTCATTTTTTTGGAAGTTACAAAGCGCAGGAATCCAATATCAGTGGAAAGTCTGACGCCGATACAGAAGCATTTTTAGAAAAATTACATACTTATAAATATGTGAATTTTCACGGAGTGCTTAAAACAAAAGAACTGGCACTCTATTTAAACAGAATGGACATACTCATAATCTGTTATGACATAGACAAGGATCAAAGCAGGGGCACCAATTATCATAAGGTAATGGAATACCTGAGTACGGGGAAAGTTATTGTATCAAACAATATCACAACCTATTTAAACGAACCGGATCTGGTTCATATGACCAGCGAAAGAAAGAATAATTTTGAATTGCCTGCGTTGTTTAAGGACACGGCTTTAAATCTGGGTTTATACAACAGCGCCTACCTAATTGAAAAACGAAAACAATTCGCCCGTCAAAATACTTATGAGAAACAGTTAGACGCAATAAATTCAGAAATAGAATCAGACACCGTTCACCAGAACATTAGTAAATAAATCGGCCCACAAATAACAAACAGCTTTCAATGAATATCAGAAAATATATATCCCGTCAGCTAAGCAGTAAGACGGTTCGTAATCTTCTTTCTTTTAAATACAAAGACAATCATTCCTATAAACTGATTTTCGGTCATTTAAAAGGTTCGAATATGGTTTACCGGAGTGATATCAATTTTCACGCGATCCTGGGCCTCTGGGAAATGGATTCCATAACAGTAATGCTGCGTTTGTTCAGGAAATTTGAACTGACCGGGAAAAAACTCATTATCGCTGATGTGGGAGCGAATATTGGATACTATTCGATGTTCTTTTCGAAATACCTGGCCGAAGGCTCGGAAATTTTTGCGTTTGAGCCTTCTTCTTCGATCATCACTATCCTTCGTCAAAATATAGAAATCAACGGTATTAAAAACGTTGTAATACTGGATAAAGCAGTTTCAGATCATACGGGAACAGAAGAGTTTTTTATCGGAGCGCATCATCATCAGTCCTCGCTGATTGGCGGATGGGCAGATAACAATACGGTGGGAACCAAAACATCGGTTGCAACAATAACCCTGGATGATTTTTTTTCAAACATACATCAACATCATTATCCGGATATTATAAAAATGGATATCGAGGGAGGTGGCGCGCTGGCACTGAAGGGTTGTGATGAATGCATCGTAAATAAAAGACCCTTTATTCTTATGGAGTCCCATACGCCTGATGAGGATCAGGCCGTCATTGCGCTTTTAAAGAAATATAATTATGACGCTTTTCGCATTGACAGCGGAAAATGGGTGACGAATAAGGAAGTGAATTATACTGATCAGGAAGGTGTTTGGGGAACCATGTTACTAATGCCTGAAGAAAAAAGACAGACATTCACGAATTAAATGAACCAACCTTTAGTAAAACACAAGTATATCTGGCTTGACCTGTTCCGGGGTCTGGCTGCCGTAGAAGTGTTTCTCAGTCATTTGAGGGCGCTGGTGTTTAAGAGTTACGGTACAGAGCCATCAGGAATATTTAAAAAAGCTTTTTATTTCTTTACGGGGTTTGCTCACCAGGCTGTGATTGTATTTTTTGTACTCAGCGGATTTTTCATCACCGATACCATATACCGCGCACTGGACAAAGGAAAATTTTCTCCGGTTGGTTATGGATCAGATCGTCTTGTCCGACTCTGGGTTGTGCTCATACCGGGTCTTATTTTGACATTTATCATAGATGCACCCGGACTTCATTTCTTTGGATCCAGTCCGGGTTATACAGGCATTCATTATATGGGAGACGTAGAAGTGTCCGCGCATGTGACGGTTGCGAATTTTATCGGTAATATATTTTTCCTGCAGGGTATTTTGGTAAACACATTTGGATCGAACAGTCCCTTATGGAGTTTGGCCAATGAATTCTGGTACTATGTTCTTTTTCCCCTCGTCCTGTTCATATTTCGGAAAAACAGCATTACAGTAAAAGGGATACTGATTATATTAATAATTGCAGTGTTGTTTTTTATCGGGAAGAATATTTCTTTATATTTCCTGATCTGGCTGATGGGATCCGTCGTGGTTTGGCTGAAGAGAAATTTTTCCGCGCCGTCGGTCCCGTTGAGAAACGCGATCATTATTTTTGGGATATTGGCTCTGGTGATCAGTTTGTATAAAATCAGAACAGGCACAAGTACAGAAACCATTCTCGATTTTATCATGGCATTTTTCATGGGGATACTTGTTTATGGGTGCCTTTTTATGAAAGAAATGCCTGAGTTTCCTGCGAAGATTATTTCTTTTATATCCGGATTCTCTTATTCTCTTTATGTGATACACCTGCCGTTGTGTATTTTTCTGACTGCGGCTTTGGGACAAACAGAGCAAAACTGGGGAATTAAAAGTTTTATGATGTACCTGCTTATTTTAATTTTGGTACTTGGCGTGTCGGTGTTATTCTGGTTCTGTTTTGAATCGAGGTATGTACAAGTAAGGGCTCTTGTCCGGAAAAAATATTTACCCCAGTTGGCGGGTCTTCCTTAATATTTCAAACTAATATATGAAGGTATTATTGCTGGCAGGCGGTTTCGGAACAAGGCTCAGTGAAGAAACAGATATCAGGCCAAAACCGATGGCAGAGATCGGCGGAAAGCCAATCATCTGGCATATTATGAAAGGATATTCACACTATGGATTTAATGAATTTGTGATTCTGCTGGGATACAAAGGATATTATATTAAAGAATATTTCGCCAATTATTTTCTTCACCAGAGTGATGTAACCATCGATTTGACTAACAATGATATTCAGGTTCATAACAACACTTCTGAACCATGGAAGGTTACACTATTGGAGACAGGTCTTGACACCATGACGGGCGGACGAATCAAGAGAGCGAAGAAATTCATCGGGGACGAACCATTTTTACTAACCTACGGAGACGGTGTTGCCGATATCAATCTGGACAATCTTATTAAATTTCATAAATCTCATGGAAAATTAATCACCATGACGGCAGTGCAACCGGAAGGAAGATTTGGTGCGCTTGAAACGGAAGGCGACAAAGTAGTGTCGTTCCTGGAGAAACCAAAGGGAGACGGCAGCTGGATCAATGGCGGATTCTTTGTTTGCGAATCAAAAGTGCTGGATTTTATCGCCGGCGACCAAACCGTTTTTGAACAGGAGCCATTGCAGGATCTGTCCAGTAAGGGCCAGCTGTATAAATATCAGCACAACGGTTTCTGGAAATGTATGGATACACTGAGGGATAAGAAAACTTTAAATGAAATGTGGGAGAAAGGAAAAGCCCAATGGAAAACCTGGTAACTCCTGCTCCTGCTTTGAAGTATAAAACGAAAAGCAGGATTGGCCCGGTAGACGGTTTGCGGGCGTTCGCAGTTATCGGCGTCATCTGGGCACATACCTGGATGTTTTTCGGTGGGCTGCCCTGGAAAATAGGGCCTGTAAATATTCACCAACTTATTTCATTCGGTGGCATTGGTGTAGATCTGTTCTTTGTGATCAGTGGTTTCTGTATGTACCTGATGTATCAGAAATCCGCCAGCCAGTTTAATGCTAAAACTTATGGTCAGTTTATATTTAAAAGATGGCGGAGGATTGCTCCCGCTTTTTATGTGGTAGTAAGTTTTGAATGTTTGCTGATATTGATTAATCAGGGTTATTTTCCCTTCAACAATTATCTGGCTCACCTGTTTTTTGTCAATACTTTTTCATCTGAGCATATTTTAT
>DATHPV010000376.1:0-8632 GCA_035483495.1 Puia sp. | reverse complement strand
CTCAACAACTCGCTGGATAATATCCAGGCTCTGTTGAATGAGAAGATGTTTTTCAGAGTAAACAGGCAATACCTGGTTAGTTTCAATGCTGTTAAAGAAGTCGAACATTACTTTGCACGAAAACTTCTGGTAAATCTGGTTGTGCCTGTAATTGAAAAAATACTGGTTTCAAGAGAAAAGCTCAGCAGTTTTTTGCACTGGCTTGATAATAGATAAACTTTCAAATGTTACTAACTTCTATTATGGCATCCGCAAAATCTTTTGGCGCTTCCTGTGGAAGATTATGTCCGACGCCCCCGGTAATTATTCTGTTCGAATATTTGCCTGAGAATTTATTAGCATAAGAAGAAGGCTCTCCGTGGGGTGCGCCATTTGCATCACCTTCAAGCGTAATAGTCGGCACGGTGATAACGGGTGCCTGGGCTAGCTGTTTTTCCAGATCGTTGTATTTTGATTCCCCTTCAGCAAGCCCGAGGCGCCAGCGATAATTATGAATTACAATTGCAACATGATCCGGATTATTGAAAGATGCTGCAGTACGATCGAACGTTGTATCATCAAAATTCCACTTTGGCGAAGCAAGTTTCCAGATAAGTTTTGAAAAGTCGTGACGGTATTTTTCATATCCACTGCGGCCACGATCCGTTGCAAAATAATATTGGTACCACCATTGGAATTCCGCGTTAGGAGGTAATGGATTCCTGCCGGCGGACTGGTTCCCTATCAGATAACCGCTTACGGAAACCAGAGCCCTGCAGCGTTCCGGCCAAAGAGCCGCGATAATATCCGCCGTTCTTGCCCCCCAATCGAAACCACCGATGATTGCACTTTTAATTTTCATTGCATCCATAAAAGCAATGATGTCTACTGCAACGACTGACTGCTGACCATTCCGTAATGTATCGCCGGAAAGAAATTTTGTGGTGCCGTATCCGCGAAGAAATGGTATGATCACATGGAAACCCTTCGATGCTAACAATGGAGCAACATCCACAAAGCTGTAAATATCGTACGGCCAACCATGTAATAAAACAACGGCAGGACCATTGGCGGGACCATCTTCGGCATATCCAATATTGAGAAGACCGGCATCTATTTGTTTCAGTGGACCAAATGAATTGTTCGTCACATGCTCGCCTGGGTCAGGTTTTATTCCTTTAGATATTTCTTCTTTCACTTCCACAGATTTTGCATTAGCAAAACCAGTCACAAGGAGACCACCTGCTGCCATTGTTTTTGCAGCGGTACCTAAAAAATTACGACGATCATAGAAATTTTTCCGTGGCATTTTTTCTGTTCATTTAAAAATGACTGAAGAATGTCAAACCATATGAAATCGAAAGACCACGAAAAGACACCCGGTCTTTCCGAAATCCAATTAGCGTACCGATTTGAACGCAGCGCGAAGTTCGATGCTAAACTGTTCAGGTTGTTCCCAGGCTGCGAAGTGGCCACCTTTATCTACCTTATTAAAATAGATGAGTTTGGGATATGCTTTTTCTGCCCAATTTTTCGGAGCTGCATAAATTTCATCAGGGAAAACACTTACTGCAACAGGTATGGCCACATTTCTCGGATCGAAAAAGCCACCTTTCGATATTTGAGCAGTTTCCCAATAAAGGCGAGCCGAAGAGACGGCTGTTTTCGTAAACCAGTATAAAGAAATATTATCCAGAATATCATCTTTGCTCAGACCTTCTTTCTGTCCGTCGAAGACACGTGCAATGAGTTCATAACTACGGGCATCATGGTCAAGCATCCAGGCGGCTAATCCGATGGGTGAATCTTCAATACCATAAAGCGTCTGCGGACGCAGGCTCATTTCATTTGCATAGCCCACGCCTTTTTTAAAGAAAAAGTCCAACTGCTGGTATGCATTCTTTTCATCAGCTGAAAGGCCTTCTGGCATCACACCTGCGGCCAGCGCTTTAGAAATATCTGACGGCTCCGTTGCGGGCATATTGGTATGTATGGCCAACAATTCCGGAGGTGCGATCAATGCCATCGTCTCGGAAACAGCGTTGCCCCAATCTCCACCTTGTGCCACATATTTTTTATATCCAAGGCGTCTCATCAATTCTATCCAGGCTTTCGCGATATGGACTGGTTCCCATCCGGTTGTAGTTGGCTTGCCTGAAAATCCGTGACCGGGAAGAGAAGGAATAACGACGTCAAAAGCGTCTTCAGCTTTCCCTCCATAGGCCACCGGATCGGTAAGGGGTCCAATGATCTTCATCTGCTCTATGATGGAACCCGGCCAGCCATGAGTGATGAT
Organism: Puia sp.; assembly: GCA_035483495.1. GTDB lineage: Bacteria > Bacteroidota > Bacteroidia > Chitinophagales > Chitinophagaceae > Puia. Next base: position 6,357 of record DATHPV010000376.1, on the reverse strand, counting down.
GACTGGTAGTGCATTCTTGTTTTTCGAACGAACGTGAATAAAATAAATATCCACACCATCTATAGTCGTCATGAATTGAGGCAGGGCGTTTAATTTTGCTTCTACTTTGCGCCAGTCATAATCGGTTCCCCAATAATGAGCGAGTTTTTGCATCGTTGCCAACTGAACGCCCTGAGAATCGTCATTAACGGTTTCTTTATCGGGCCATCTTGTTGACTTAATCCGTTGTCGCAAATCATTGAGGGCTGCTTCTGAAACTTTAATATGGAAGGGGCGGACTTCTTCGGAAGATCTTAAATCTGTTGATTTATTGGTCTGTGCCTGACCTGCAGAACCCGAGAGTACAATGGCCCCGGTAACAATTGTATTTGCCAGGTTGTTTTTTGTTTTTTTCATTGAATTCATTTTAAGGTTTGATAGAAGGTCAAAATTATTTCCGGACTGAACCCCAGCCAAATACTAAAGCGCTGAAACGGACAAAGGAGATCCTGAAGCGGTCATCTTTTCCGCCGAATATATTTTTCATTGACCATAACGGGAAGAAAAAAAATTAAACTTTTGTATGATTCGTTGGATTCAAAAGTTCTTAATCGAAGCAAATCTTATTTAGCTTTCTTCTTTTTGAAAAGAATAAAACTATCATTGATATATACTAATATATCGAGTGTTGTTGCCCGTAGGCAATAGTCGTAACTGGGTTTATATAAATTAATAAACTTGATCAGTGAATCGCCTCTAAGGCCGGTGAGTTTGGGCACATGGCGAGAAAACTTATAGTATATAAACTCTTCTTTGTCGTCTCTTTCCAATCGCTCTTTCAATTCTCTTTTTTGTTTCTCATTGGTGGACCAATGACCGATCGGACTGAAGTTTACTCCCCGCCCGTCGCCGGACAATTTATTATCAAATAAGGCTTTATTGCCTTTATTCTTGAATATATAATCATAATCCTCTTTCCTGCTCAGCGAATCTAAGGAGTAACCCGACATTTCGTTTACATCTACACTTCTCAAATAAGTTATCCTTATTTTCAATTCAATAGGCAGGCGATCGCCTAACATAAAACTATCAACCACAACAGTATCGGAAATGAAGCCCTCATGGCTGAATACTATGGTGTCTCCAGGTTCTGCCGGAATCCTGTAGTTGCCGCCCAGATCGGAAATATTTTCCTGGTTCCGGTTGATATTCTCAATGGTTGCTGAAACCAAAATTTCTGAATTGCCTTTTATATTACCCGTTAATTTATTCTGCGCTATGGCTCCGGAAAATAATAACTGGAGAATCGCACAGATAAAGCATCCGATCCTTAGCTCAGCAGATTTATACATTTTCAATAGTCTCAGAAATCAATATCCTTTTAGTTCAGTTTGCTATTTGTTTTAAAAGGGAGTCCCAAGATAATGTGAGAAATTTTAAATCCACAGAAATTTTAAAAATCTTGTATGTCTCAAAAGATATCAGCTAAAATCTTCCAGCCTAGTTTGTCACGCGGGACTGGTTACTGCAAACTTGAACCTGCATCTCCCATCCCCTGCTGGTGCATGTCTTTGCGTTTGAATAAATTCAGATCCATTTTCCCAAATCGGTAAGCGAATACAAGCCTCACCAGTTGTGGATCTTTTAAGCGATTATATTCCTGTTGGAAATAACTGCTCTCACTATACTGATCTGACCAGCGCGTACGAAAGATATCCGTTACACTCAATGTTATGGAAGCCGCGTTGTTTTTCAGGAATGATTTTTTGACGGCTGCATCCATACCCCAGAAGGGTTTTATATACCCCTGAGAAGCACTTTGTGTAGTTGAGCCGGGAGGACCGAACTGATTGGAGTTCTGGTTCACCGGTAAGTTAGTTTTGGATTGATAGATGGCTGTCAGTTGCAGCGTCAATCCGCCAGGCAACTTGAAATTGCTGTTCAGTTTACTAAACATACTCCACAATGCTGGCTGCGAAGGCTGATTAAGATTGTTTGTATTTATTTTAGAATTGTAAACATTCATATTGAATGAAATATCCCACCATTTTGTGATATTGTCGGTAGTCGTTAATTCGGCGCCTACTGTGTATGCGTCGTTGGCGTTTTCGTACGTATTAATCAGAATGGGTTTGCCAACTGGATTTACTCCACTATCCTGGTAACGTGTAATCAGGTCGTCGGTATACTTATAATAAGCCGAAATCAACAAAGTATTATTATGTGAAAATGTCTTGATATACGACAACTCAAATGATTCAGTGAATTCAGGCAGCAGGTCGGGATTACCACGTGTGATGTTGAGTGTGTCGGAATAATCTGTGTAAGGAATGAGTTGGAAGAATCCAGGTCGGTTTACTTTACGGGTAGCACTCAATTGAAGTTCCTGATCATGCGCCAGTTTCTGACTCAGGAATATGGAAGGAAATAAACTCAAAGGATAGTTGTTACTGAAATGTTCTCCGGTATTATTAATATCACCGGTGTATCCTGAGCTTTCCGCGCGAAGCCCCAGCGCATAACTGAATTTACCGATAGAACTGGTCACATTCACATAGGCTGCATATACACGGCTTGTACTTGAGTAGTCTGTTGTACCGAGGGAATCAAGTGTCGCTTCACCATTTTTATCTATCGTATATGTGTTATTGCTGTTACTTAGTTTTTGAATACTCGCACGCAATCCTGCTTCCAGCTTGATGTTTTTAGTTAACGGATCGGTATAGTCGGTTTGCGCAGTAAAAAATTCAGGGGCGGCGGTGGCAAGTGTTTGTTGTTGCGTAGTGAAATCAACGGGTGAGCCAGGCCGCTGCGTGTAATAATCTGTTGTATACAACGCAGATGTATGCGCCTTCACCCCAAAATAAGAACCATCGACTGTAAGCTGACGTCCTTCTTTTGTAAATAAATGTTTCATCCCGAGTTGTGCGCCATTCACGTCGAAAACACGATTGTTGTTGGAATACCGGGTTGAATAACTCGGTTGATTTGCAAAATCGGTTAGGCTGTCTGTTTGTATTTGCGAAATGTCTGTCGGCTTAAAATCGCCATGCACTTTTATATAGGAGGCAGATATGGTCGTTTTGTTGCTCGCAAAATAGTCGAGCCCGATTTGGCCAAACATGAAATGACCCTTATTGTTACTTTGATCCTGTTGTTGTAAACGTGTAGTATCTGTGAGAAAAGTATATCGATCCGTAGTTCCTGTTGTTTTGCTGTTTATTCCATTGAACATGCCGTTTGCGCTGAGATTCAATTTTCCCTGGCGGATATTAAATCCTGCGAGAGCATTTGGTGCACCATGTGAATCGATACCCGCAGAGATATTGCCGTTATAACCTTTCTTGCGATTTTTTTTCAGGACAATATTGAGGATGCCCGCGCCACCACCCGAAGCATCGTATTTAGCAGACGGATTCGTCATCACTTCCACGCTTTCAATAGCATCTGCAGGGATCTGATCCAGTGATAATGTAGTTGGCCTGCCGTCCACAAATATAGTGGGCGTGGCTCCGCGCAGCGTGACATTTCCATCGATGTCAACATTCACAGACGGAACATTTCGCATCACGTCGAGACCGGTCCCGCCGGCACTTACAATATTCTTCTCTACATTAAAAACTTTTTTATCCAGTTCCAGTTTCATAGCCGGAGTGCTGGCCGTAACTACTACGGTTCCCAGCGTTTTTACGTCGGGAGAAAGTTTAATGGTCCCTAAATCCTTGTCGAACGTAGGCAAGGTTCCATAGGGCGAACTACTGTTTGCTGGTATGATCCTGAAAGACAGATCCTGTGATTTGTAACCAGTCGAAGACACGCGAAGTACCAGCGGTGAACCTACTGGCAGGTCCTCAAAATTAAACTCCCCATTTGTTTTTGTATCCATCCCTTTTAACAAGACCAGTTTCTTTTTCTTCGAGACAGTATCGGTGATAACAGATTTTAAAACGATCGCAGAGACCTGACTCATAGGTTGACCCAATGAGTCCGTTATCTTCCCGTAAGCCCGGCCTATGGATGGTGATTGTGCATTTGTTGATTTTGCGATTGCAAAACTTAGCAGTAGTAACAAGTAAATCTTTCTCACAGAGTTTTATTTTAGATTGCTAAAATACCCGCGTTATTAATTTTTGACTAGCGAAAACCGGCCAATGGAGGTAAAGAACCGGTTAGTGGAGGTTTTTTTCCGTGAAATAAAAAATCCCGGCATAGATATGCCAGGATTAAACTCACTAATTAATAAACAAAAACTTATTATTCCCTTTTTTCCATCATGCCTGTTCATTATATATCTCATCAGTCTTCCCCAAAAAATCACCGCCATTCCCTGTACACTTATTGCATATAGGCCAGGAACAGATTGTTTTGAGTTTGTCATATACTACATATATTAGCAATTTACGCTAATATTTGTAGCAAATCCAAAAAGATCAAAATAAAACTGTTAACGACCAAAATGAGGAGGAGAACTTTGGAGAACTTTATCATTTCACAGAGATACGATCCTGACCAAGGGGAAAAAACGGGAAAACTCCCCTATTTTATGGGGTGAGAAACCGCGTGGTCCATCATTTACCCTGCTCCGCAGGAATTGAATGATGTTCATGAAGAATCGTCCAGGTACCTTTTATTTTTTTCAACCCAACTGTTAATCTAAAATCCAATGGTATATAATCTTTATTGTTTGTTTTATCCAAACACTGAAGTTTCCCAAATGCGAAAGCCACCCTATTTCCCGCAATCACGTTTAATTCAAGAACATTAAAAACACCTGGTTTTGTAAATTGGAAAAATACCTCCCAGGTTTTTCGATATGCTTCCAGTCCAACGGATTGAAAAGGTTCAGGCACATCAAACATGACAAAGTTTTTGGAGTGGAAGGCAAGTATCGAATTTATATCCCTGTTCCGAACTGCTTCTGTCCAGTTTTCTATTAATTCCCAGACAGCTTTTTCATTTTCAATATATGTTGTCATAAATCCAATTTTAGCACACTCGCAAGCTATTAAAATTGAATTGGAATAAGCGAGACAGACTTTCAATTACCCGGTTCCGGTATCCGGATTAAGAATGGTGGTTGGCTCCAAAAGAAAAAACCGCCAGGTTTAATCAGCGGTTTTTCAAAGTAGGATCTTAAAAGTCTTTCTTTCGGATTGGATGGTTTCTTTTCGGATTGGATCGGTTATTTCTTTCGGATTGGATATATCAAATGTAGTAGGCTTTAGTCATTTCTGATAGCGCAGGATCACTCGATTTTTATCGTAAGTTTACGAACATTAAGTGTAATCAGGGTTCATAAGCTCCTATAAATCACCAAATTGGTGATTTATAGTTTTCGTATTATGGGAGGTTTTACCAACAAGGCAGTTATTTACCGATTTGTATAACCGCTTCAGGTATAAAGGTAAACACCGACTATAAGCCCGTTAAAAATATCCCAAGTTTCCAATAACATTATCCTCTTTAAAAAATTAATTTACCTTTCCGACTTCATAAAATCCAGTGAATATTCCTGTGTATAGAATGTATGCAGGTTTTAAAAATGAATCCGAATGAGAAGATCCGCGAAAAGGAAAGTCAAACTATATTTTTCTTTACTAAACCTTTCCATACTCCTTATTTGCTCAATTCCAATCATGAGCATGCGTCCAATAACAATTCCTCCGGTTACAAGGAGTTTTATTACTTCGAAGATCGAATTTAGAAAACCTGAAAGCGGGGATGATATCTACGATAGTCTCCATCTCGGAGTATTTGGTTTATCGAAAGCTGCTTTTCAGGAAGGTCTCACGGGCCTCCGCCTGTTGGTATCTGCTGGGGATGTTCACAATGCTGGCATTCTTTCCATCATAGATCTAAGTCTTCCATCTTCCAAAAAGAGATTATTTGTTATAGATCTGAACGCGTATAAACTGATGTTCAATACGTATGTTTCTCACGGCAGAAATTCCGGAAAGGAAATGGCTACCCAGTTTTCGAACAAACCCCGTAGTCGCGAAAGCAGTCTCGGTTTCTATGTTACGGGAGATACTTATATGGGACATCATGGTTATTCGCTCAGGCTTAATGGGAAAGAAGAAGGTATTAATGATAATGCCTGTTCGAGGGGCATTGTAATTCACGGCGCACCTTACGTAGATGAGCGTATTGCAAAAAACCAGGGTTTTATTGGAAGAAGCGAAGGATGTCCGGCTATTCCTAAATCACTTCACAGGACCATCATAGAAAAAATAAAAAATGGCACCTGCCTTTTTTTATACAGTCCGGATAAATTTTATGAAACGCATTCAAAAATGCTATCATCCTCGACGGGTTAATATCTCGCAAATAATCCGTATGGTTTTATAAATTGAGCGCCTTACTTCGGGATATGCTAAA
>DATHPV010000375.1:0-4938 GCA_035483495.1 Puia sp. | reverse complement strand
CCTGGATGGAAAGAAACAGGACCGGGTTTCCTAAAACGAGCCCGGTTTATTCAACTGATCCCACGTATATACCCGGACAGTTTGTTGTTTCAGCGTCCTCGGTCATTGGAAATGCATTTCCTAAAAGGATCGTTTTTCCTGACAATGAGAGGTCAAGGAATACAAATACACCTGCACAGGTTCCGATCACCACACCGGTTTGGTGGGGACAATGATTTCAAATATAAAATAAGATATCATGAAGTATATTTCCAGCATTGCATTTATCTGTTTATTATTTCTAGGTTTTTCCTGTAATAAGGAAACAATTGTTGATACACCGACCCAGGTGGGTATATCGAAAGTTGCTTATTATCCTTCTATAACTATTAATGGACCAAAATTCATTGCAGTAACAGCAGGAGATGGTTATACCGATCCGGGTGCTGTTGCCATGCTGAATGGCGATACGACCACTTACACGACGAGTATGGCCATCGATGCATCAACCCCATCAGGTGTATATACAATAAACTATACTGCCACCAGTCCGGATGGTAGCAACAGTGATCAGCGGATCGTAGTTGTCGTTCCTGCCTCTGTTGTAGCGGATCCTGTAATTATTGCAAATGATTATTCAGGAACCTACCTGAGAGCGGCAACAGGTGTAACCAGCACCTGGACCAAAATTTATACGGGCGTATATACGGTTGAAAACCCAGGCGGATCAACGGGCGTGGGGCTGTTGGTTGTCGCTACTAATTATTCTTCAAACAATATTCAGATTCCCACACAGAACAGCCCTTATTTCGGAGGAATAGTCAGCAGTTCTGCAACAACGTATGATCCTCCCGGTACATACACCTGGATATATTTTGCTCCGGGTTATGGAACCGGACCAAGAACTTTTGCAAAGCAATAAAAAGAACTATATGAATAAAATTTTCGGAATATTCGCTTTTATAATATTGTTTTCGATGTCCTGTACCAAAAAACTCGAAGACCCCGGAGCTACAGCTACCGTTGCCATGTCAAACGAATGGTGGGTGACACTTTCACTAGGTGGCGTAGATCAATTGGGCAAACATGTACTTTTTTCTACCTACAATACTTCCCAGAACGTTTCGGATTCGCTGTGGCTCGATGATCTCGGAAACGGATATAATTTTAAATGTAAAGTGCTTGCCAACCCGAAGGCGTTCACATTTTCAACAGACTCTTCCCAAAACGAATATTATGATATCCGGGTGCATATTGCCAATGGAAAAATTATTCCAAACGGCGGTTTGGGAAAATCCACTGGAAGTATCGTAGACAGTATTTATATGGAAGCTTCGTTCGGAGATGATCCGGGAGACACTTTCATAATCAGCGGAGTGGCACGTTCCCGCTGGGCAACGGATGACTATTAACAGTAAGTTCATGTTGCCTTAATGACCACGTTATATACGGGATATATTTTTGCAAAACCCGTATAAATGAAACACACCATTGCCTGTTTCTGTCTGCTCATTTCAGCAGCAGCTTCTGCTCAATCCGACGCCAGCATACAAAACATTTTTATCATCACTACCGACGGCCTGCGATGGCAGGAAGTCTTTAACGGCGCTGATTCAGGTCTCGTTGGAAATTCAAGATACGTTCAGGACACATCGCTGACCAGGGAATTATACTGGGATACAACTGCAGAACTCCGGCGACAAAAACTAATGCCCTTTTTATGGAATATCATAGCTAAACAAGGGCAGCTTTACGGCAACAGACTCTATGATAATAAGTCGAATGTTGCGAATATTTATAAGATCTCCTATCCGGGGTATAATGAAATGTTCACCGGATATCCGGATCCCATTTTCATTCCCAATGTTCCTATATACAACCGTAATATCAACATTTTCGAATACCTCAATTCGAAAAAGGAATATGCAGGCGAGGTTGCTGCTTTTAGTTCATGGAATATATTCGCATCTATTTTAAATAAAAAGAGAAACAATCTGCCGGTTAACAGCGGTTATGAATCTCTTGCAGACGACAGTTCTCTTAATAATGCGATTATCAACGAATCACAGGATTTGGTGCTGGAGAAAAAAAATACGCGTTACGATTTGCTTACGTATCTGGGCGCCAGGGAATACATTGAACACAAAAAGCCTAAAGTAGTATTGTTGGGTTTTGGTGAGACAGATCAGTTTGCCCATGGAAGAAGATATGATCTTTATCTGCAGCAGGCTGCCAACGTTGACAAGATGATTGCAGAATTATGGTATTACGTTCAGACCGATCCTTTCTATAGAAACCACACAACTTTTATTATTACAACCGACCATGGAAGAGGCAGTTCTCCGACTACCTGGTACAAACATGGTATCCTTACCAAAGGTTCCGGTGAAACCTGGTTTGCAGTAATTGGCCCGGGAATCTCAGCGAAAGGAGAAATGAAATCGGCCCAGCAGAATTTTCAGAAACAAATCGCTTCAACTATCGCGCATTTACTGGGAGAGCCATTTGATTCAGGAGTAAATACCGCTCAGCCAATTTTTATACCAATGACGGTCGGCTACAATCTGGCACAGAAATGATCACTTTTATTAAGGTTCAGGCCGCTTCAATCATCGGATCTCTTGCGGATTATCTGACCACCATAATCCTCGTAGAATTATTCGGATCCTGGTATGTTCTTGCGAATCTGATTGGAAATATTGCTGGCGGTATTTTACAATTTATGCTCTCCAGGTACTGGGTTTTTAAATCGGGGAAGCACAATACCCTTTTGCAGGCTGGCAAATTCGTGATATTCTTTCTGGGAAATATTGTCCTTTCGGGCCTCGGAATCTATGTGTTTACAAAATTTCTCGAAATCAACTACATCATTTCAAAAACACTCACATCCATATTGCTGGGCGTGAGCTATAATTACATCGTTCAGAAGAAATTCGTTTTTTCCTGAATATCTGGCTCCAATGGTTACTCAGATGTTAATTTCGGGGAATCGAAAGACCGCCCAACACTTATTGAAATTCATTTCAGTAATTGTATAATAAATTGGAGGCTCTAATCTTCGTCCCAGACAGGCGTTACTATGAACATGAGAAATTTTTTACTCTTTTCTTTTTTACTTGTCTTCATATCATCAGCATTATCTCAGACTACCAATCCTGCGGCTCCAAAAATCAGGATTTCAGGATCAGTTAAAGGGATCATTGCTGATTCCTCCGGAAAACAGGACATGAGCGAGGCCACCGTTTCTGTTAAGCCAATAGGAGCGGACTCAGCCGAAATACAATTTGTTACCACTGATGAAAGGGGTGCTTTTTCTGTCAAGAACCTGCACGCCGGTTCTTACCACCTCGTGATCAGTTTTGAAGGTTACCGCCACTTCAGAAGAGATATTTCAATAAGCGCTGCCAATAAAGATCTGGATCTGGGAACTCTTTATTTGAAAAAGGCGACAGAAATGCTGGAAGAAGTCACTATAGAGAGGCCTCCTATGGCCATACACAAAGACACGGTTGAATACAATGCCGGCAGCTTTGCTACCAAACCCAACGCGGTAGCGGAAGACCTGCTGAAAAAAATGCCCGGTATTCAGGTCGATAAAAATGGTGTAATTACAGCACAGGGTGAAACAGTTAGTCGGGTACTGGTAAATGGAAAAAGGTTTTTTAGTGATGATCCAAAACTTGCAACAAGAAACCTGCCACCCGACATTATAGACAAGATCCAGGTATTTGATGACCTCAGCGATCAAAGTAAATTCAGTGGATTTGATGATGGAAACAGGGTGAAGACAATTAATATCGTCACGAAAAAAGACAAGCGGCAGGGTTATTTCGGAAAAGTAGTTGGTGGCATAGGTACAAATGAGAATTATGATGAAAGTATCAACATGCACCGATTTGATAATGATCAGCAGATTTCCCTGTTAGGTCAGGCGAACGATATTAATAAACAGAATTTTACACCCGATGTGATCACTGGTGGCAGGGGCGGAGGAGGAGGAGGTGGCGGTTCCTCGAATAATTCAGGAGTAACAACAGTTTGGGCCGGCGGTGCGAATTACCGAAACTCTTTCGGACCTAAAACTGATTTTTACGGAAGTTACTTTTACAATAGTCAGCATATTGCAGTCAGTCAGCAGGACAGCACTATTAAATCGATTGTTGGCCAAACCGGTCAGGACAGTTCAAACACAACGGCGGGTAGCCAGTCAAATATTCAAAGATTGCAAACCCATCGTATTTATCTGAATCTGGAGCAGAAGTTCGATAGTAACAACTCGCTGGTTTTTCGACCTAATCTGACTTTCCAGTCGAGCGATCCAAATTCCAATTCCAATTCTTATACGGTTGACAATTTTGGATCACCGGTTAATTCTTCGGTTAGTCATACCTCCAGTTATAATAGCGGGTTCAATATTAATGGATCCAATCTCCAGCTCCGACATAAATTCAATAAAAAATTTCGTACGATTTCGCTTGATCTCACCGGTACCGCAAACGTGAATCAGGGGTATGGTTATAATTATGCGGTAAATGATTTTTATAAACTGGGAACAGTAGATACACTAAATCAGTATAACGTTGATACTTTGCATTCGTATACAATTAGTCCGACCCTTTCATATACAGAACCCGTCGGAAAAAATCAGATCCTTGAATTAAACTATAATTACAATTATCAACACAATACTTCCATCAACAACACTTATGATTTTGTTGATTCACTCAAAGGCTTTAAATCGTTCGACAGCCTCTTCAGTAACTCTTATAAGTTTGTATCTCATTCAAATCGGTTCACGCTGAATTATCGAATACAGAACCCAAAATTCAATCTGTCTGTTGGTTCGGGTGTACAATTCACCGGATTCAATAGTTTGAACACAACGAAAAATATAACGGTCGAACAGAATTATGTGAATCTTACACCTACCGTTAATTTTCAATATACCATTTCCAAAAC
>DATHPV010000374.1:0-2483 GCA_035483495.1 Puia sp. | reverse complement strand
CAACCGTCAACCGTCATCCGTCAACCGTCAACCGTCATCCTTTAAGATCGCCGTGCTCAGAGAGGCGCTCAACCACCCCTCTCTGGATCCTGAAATCAGAGATAAATTCCGCGATTTTATAGAAGATCTTCGTTTGAAGGGATATGAGGTTGAAGAAATTTCATTTGACCTTTTGGACTATATAGTACCAGCCTACTATATACTTACAACAGCTGAAGCATCCTCCAATCTATCGCGTTTTGACGGAGTCAGATATGGTCATCGCACCGCCGATCCCAATGCCGGATTCCCCAAATTTTATCAGGAAACACGTTCAGAGGGCTTTGGAAAAGAAGTAAAAAGAAGAATCCTGCTAGGAACTTTTGTTCTCAGTTCAGGGTATTATGAGGCTTATTTTGCAAAAGCCCAGAAAGTAAGAAAAATTTTAACAGATCGCACCAGGTTGATTTTCAATGATTTTGATATAATACTAAGTCCCACAGCTCCTACCACGGCTTTTGAATCCGGCGAAAAATCCTCCGATCCGGTGGCCATGTATCTCGCTGATTTATATACAGTTTACGCAAATCTTGTCGGAATTCCCGGCATTTCTATCCCCCTTTTTACCCATACAAACGGCATGCCTTTTGGTGTTCAGGCTATGACAAACCAATTCCGTGAATTATCTTTACTAGGGTTCGCATCTGAACTCATGCAGCAATTTAAGTCCTTCGAAATTCCGACTTTATGAAAACCGGATACTTCTGATCTCATCCGGTAGAATCCTCCGACTATCCATCCCTTGAAAAATTTATGATCCGGATTTCCCGGTTTGTAAATCTTTAAGCATTAAGAGATGAAACGACTTTTATTGTTGGGCATTGCCATCATTGGACTGTTACCTTATGGCCGTGCAGGTGTTCTAAAAGCTGATAAGACTTTTGTTGCTCTTCACATCCCTATTGACAGCGTAGACGTTAAAACAGTTTTAAATAACGTGTTCCTGGCTTCAGTTATGGGCTCAAATGGTGCCAGGCTTAACCCAAAAGCGGTTAATTATGTACAGGATTTCATGATACATAATAAACAGGAATTAGACGAGATTAAGTCATGGGGACAGCCTTACTTCAAGGTAATTGACGGTATTCTTAATCAATATGGGCTGCCATTAGAGTTAAAATACCTGGCTGTTATTGAATCTAACTTAAAAGCAACTGCCCTTTCTCCGGTAGGTGCATTAGGGCCATGGCAGTTAATGCCTGCAACTGCCCGTATTCTGGGCCTCAAAGTGAACCATAAGGTAGACGAAAGAAAGAATTATTATAAGAGCACCAAGGCAGCTGCTATCTACCTGAGAGACCTGTACACTGAGTTGGGCGACTGGCTTCTTGTGATTGCAGCTTATAACGGGGGTACAGGAAATGTATATCGTGCTATCAGGAAAAGCAATAGTCACGATTTCTGGCATCTCCAGAATTATCTGCCTGCCGAATCCAGAAATCATGTAAAGAAATTCATAGGCACCGAATACACTTTTGAGGGACAGGGCAGCGTAACTACTCTCACCAGGGACGAAGCTACCAAACAGCTTTCCGGTTCTGCCATGTATGTTTTTAGTAGAAAACTAACCAGGGAAGAATTGGATGGTTCAAAGACCATAACTGTAACAGGTAAGTACTTTTCATCCGTCATTTCCAGGAATGTGCTGATGGATGAGACAGAATTTAACCGATACAACCCGAATTTTGACAAGGTGATGGCAAGTGCAAATAACAGTTATGAACTGAAGTTGCCTGCTGATAAAATGGACCTGTTCGTTTCAAACAAATATGAGATTCTGAATGAATCCGTAGAACGTCTTGCTTTATCAGATGCAGCGAATAGTGAAAACAAAACTTTCGCGAGTATTACACGTAAATAATTACACAGGGGCATTGGGCAACCCATCCCGTTTAAAGGGATGGGTTTTTTAATATGCTTTCGACCGCAGCCACTTTAAGAAGGCATTCTTCATATTCCATTTCCGGGTCACTATTCGCTGTTATACCGGAACCGGCAAAATAAGCGATATATTGATCCTGCTTGTTATAAAGAAGACTCCTGATGACCACATTAAAATCAAAATCCTGATTTGGTTTTACATAACCCACCGCTCCGGAAAATAAACCTCTCTTCGTTTTTTCATATTGACCGATTAATTCAAGTACACGCCGTTTAGGAGCTCCCGTCATTGATCCCATGGGAAAAGTTCCGGCGATCAACTCGGTCCAGTATAATTTCTTCAGAGGTTTTCCAACGATCGTGGAAATCATTTGATGCACCTGGGCAAAACTGTAAATACCAAATAGTTCTGTTACCCTTACCGAATCCTTTTCGCAGATTTTGGAAAGATCGTTTCTTACCAGGTCAACCACCATTACATTTTCAGCCAGATCTTTTTTACTGGAGGCCAATTCATCCCGCAGTTTCTGATCGTGATCTTTATCTGCATGATCCCTTGCAGC
>DATHPV010000373.1:0-3391 GCA_035483495.1 Puia sp. | reverse complement strand
CATCGGATACCATTCATGTCGGGAAGGTTGATATCCATGATCGCGATATCGGGCTGGAGTTTGGGCAACATGATCATAGCTTCTTCCGCACTGGAAACTGCACTCACAACAACCAGTTCTTTGTCGGAATCAATATAATTTTTCAACCCCTCCCTTATTTCTTCCAGATCTTCAATAATGGCAACCGAGATAGGCATTTGCAAAAGTAAAGGCATTCATGTTGCAGACCAATAGAACGAAGGTTAGTAAAATTCGCCAGGTCAGGTTTTTCCAACAGGGATGCTGATTTTAATGACTGTTCCGTTGTCATTTTGAAATTCGACTTTTCCTTTGATGGATTGTATTCTTTTTTTGATATTGGACAGACCGTTACCATGAGGCCGTAGGTTTTCCAAATCAATACCTTTTCCATTGTCACGGATTTCAATATCAAGTGACTGGTTCAATTGAAAACGAATCATTACATGGGTCGCATGAGCATGTTTTATGATATTAAAAAGACTTTCCTTCACTGCAAGGAAGATAGTCCTTCTTGTTTCGCCGTTCAGAGACAGAACACCTGCTTCCGGAGGTATTTCCATTGTGTAGTCTATACCATGATTTTGCAGGTAGTCAGCGGAGTAGGAACGGGTAAAAGCAAACAGATCAGCCATCGTATCATTTTTTTCATTCATTGCCCAAACGATCTCACCCATTTTTTCGATCATTTCATCGCTGAATGATGATATCTTGATTACTTCCGGAAGAAAGGAAGGATCATCTGGTTTTTTCCTGCGCAAACTTTCGCTCAGAAATCGGATTCTCGCAAGTCCGGCACCCAGATCATCATGCATGTCGGTGGCTATACGCGTACGTTCCTGTTTAATCACTTCTTTTTTTTCGAATTCAAATTGTTGTTTTTTCAATTTTCCGTGATAGTAAGAGCGAATGAGATAAATTAAAACACCAAAGAATGAAATTAAAACCAGGCCCCTGAACCACCAGGTCTGCCACCATGGTGGCAGAATGCTAAATGAAAAAGATGTCTCAGAATCCGGATAACGTCCATCAATAAAATTAGCTTTTGCCTTCAGAGTATAACGACCCGGAGGCAGGCCTACGAAATTTATAATAGTTTCTGATGAGGGATCGGACCATTTTTTTTCTCCGGTACCCTGAAGTATATAGCTATACCGAATAAGACCCTCATTAATAAAACTGGGTACGGCCATGGAAAAACGCAGATTATTTTCTTTGTATGAAAGGAGAACTGGTCTGTCCCTTTTATTGATACGTCCGCTGCCATCATCAACTTCTCTCAGAATGATAAAAGGACGAAAATGACTTTGCACGAATGAATCGGGTGCAATTTTAATGACACCTCCTGCAGTAAGTACCCAGTGGTTATTTCCCCTGCTGGTTTGAACCTTGGAAACGTACTGATATATATTGTTACTGCGTGTTACATTTTCAATTAGAAAATTACCGTTTCTGATCCTGATTTTATCCAGTCCGCCCTGAGAACTTGCCCAGATGCAACTGTCCGAATCGGCATGGAGATAGTTGGTAAAATTATCAGATAACCCATCTTTCACCGTAATTTGTTTCCAGGATTTAAGGCGTCGAAGGCTGTCGAAAAAAAAACAGAATAATCCGTTATCGCGTGATCCCACCCAGACATTTCCAATCTGATCAACCGCAATAGAACGTGGACTCATATTGGGCAACTCAGTGTTGTATGTGTGGAGCAGCCGGAGGTACTGTAGTAAACTATCAGCCTGAATTCTGAATTCATACAGTTTTTTTCCGCGGGTTACTACCCACAGATGATTGTCGGGAGTAATACTAAACGCATCCGCAAGATATCCCAAAGGATAAGAAAGTTTTTTTTTGTTTTGCTGAAGCACCGTAATATTTTCCGAAGAAAGAAATAAGTTTCCCCGTTCGTCCGAATGAACACAAGTGTAAGCTAAATTGACATTTTGCTCCGGTTTACTATGAACAACATTAATATTCACCCTATCTTCTTTTGTAAATATGCATTCATATGCGTTAAAAAGATCAATAAGGTATTTTTTATGTCCACCCACAAAAAAAAACCGATAAGGAGGAAAAGTAGGTTTGTCCAGATTGAATTCTTTTAATTGATTTTTATTTTGAAGGAGTAATTTGTTATTCACCGCATCCAAAAACCAAACACTGTCAGAATTATTGTCTGCAAAGATGTCAGTGACCAGAAATCCAGGTTTTATTTCATGATAAAATTCAAACTGGGAATTTACAAGTTTGCTGACACCTGTTTGTTCATTCATGAACCACATCGTATTTTCCTTATCCTGAAAAACGGAAGTCTGATTATCGGTGGTCAGGCCGTTACCGGTGGTGAATTTTTTGACGTTTCCCAGTATGTCAATTTTTATGACTCCGCTACCGGTGCAAAGCCAGAGGTTTTGACGGCTGTCAAAATACATAAAGCTGGCAAGTTTATTGGCTGCTGTTTTATAAGGACCGGATAACGGAATGTATTGTATCTTATTTTGCTTTAGTGCTTTCTGATCAAGCATTTTAATTCCATCCAGGGTAGATACAAGGATATTTCCATCAGGAGACACCAATATTGAGTAAGCCATAGGATCCCCGCTGATAGCAACTTTGTTATTTTTTAAATCATAAATTATCAAACGACCGGGACCTGCTGCTTTTTGTATATTTGGATCTGTAAGCAGAAAAAGTTTTTTGTTTTGTTCTATCGCGAACTTGAAAAACCCACCTGCATCTCTTCCATCTTCATCTGTCAATGGAATACGTGTAAACTGATTATTTTCAAATTTGTAAAGACCACCATCAGCCAGCGCATAACATCCTGTGCTTGCCCTGAATATTTTATTGATCACCGGATAAAATCCATTACTTGTTTGCAACTTACTGAGTCTGCCATTTACCAGGGTATACAGACCCATTGAATTGGGTACTACCCACAGGGAATCTTCACCCATTTCAATAATATCATTTAAATTATTTGTGAGAAGGCCATTTTCAGTTGTGTAATTGGTAAACCTCGATCCGTCGTATACGCTCAGTCCTCCATAGGTAGCGATATACAAAAGACCGCGACTGTCCTGATACATTGTTCGCGTTCGGTTATTGACCAGACCGTCTTTGGGAGAGTAGTGAATAAATGGATACTGCTGCGAAATGCAGTTGCTGCAAATAACTGAAGCCAGGAGAAATAAAACGGCTTTGGCTAGCATATATATACTGTCCTTTCAAATCTACGGAAATTTAGTACTATTACTGAGGGATTCGAACTTCAGATAGGTTTGATATATTCAAAGAGGCACGGTTTGAGATAACCGTCCCGACCTGACAAAAATAATCTGCTGTTGGTTGTTTTAAATTACTTTCTGATATA
>DATHPV010000372.1:0-2139 GCA_035483495.1 Puia sp. | reverse complement strand
ATATATCAAGTGTTTTTTGATTAAACCCATAATCCAGTTCTGTATAAGCACGCCCTTTCCTCATGTTCACACTCATACCTACGGAATGCAATACAAAATCAATCCTGCTGCCGAAGTGCGTCATAGAATCTTCAAACAGTTTCTTCAAGTCCTCCGACTTAGTTACATCTGCACCAATAACCGGAGCTTTTATCTCTTCAGCTAGTTTATTAATCTCACCCATTCGCAACGCGACGGGAGCATTTGTCAATACGATTTCCGCGCCTTCCTGGTGGCACCGAAGGGCCGTTCTCCATGCGAGAGATTTTTCATCCAACGCACCAAATATGATTCCTTTTTTCCCCTTAAGCAATTGATAAGACATACAATTCAGCGATTTTGTACCCGTAAAAATAAGGAGATATTTCCAACGGCCGTGAGAAGTAATTCCTCAGGCTTTTTTTGCAAAAATTTTAGACTTGATCATATGCGCCTTGTAGGTAAGATAATGTGTCATCTTTTTTTCAAGCCAGTGATGAAGAGGTAACAACATGGATATAATAAATATTTTTACACCAAGTACTTTCCAGGGTTCTCCATGGGTTACGATCTGAATCTGATCGTCCAGTAACAGAACAATAAATTCAAATAAAAATATAAACGCAAAAAATCCCATAGCCCTTATAATGGAAGGCGACATTTTAAAAACTCCAAGTAAAACAAGAATTATGAATACGGTGGCGATAACGGCGGTTATGCCCAAATATTCAATATTGTTTCGGGTTCTTTTGTTTTCTTCTTCTTCCTGTTTTTGCTGTTCGGCCCTTTTATTTGCATTTTGAATTTCTATGCTAAGGAGATCTTTTTGTTTACTGAGCGATTCAATGGAATCCCTGTAGACATTGTATTGGCCCAGGTATTTTTGTGAAAGTTTATAGTCACCCAGGAGATAACTGACGGAATCCAGGTTGAGCATAACCTCCTTCTTGAAATAAATATTCTCCGATGAATCGGCAAATCTGTTTGCCAGCAGTAGTGTTTTATACTCTTCCTGATATTTATGCATACTCTGGTATACTCCGGCCATTTGCTCAGCAAATTCATATTTTTCGGAATAATTTCCTTTTTCGCCGTATTCCTGAGGCAGTGCTAAATTCAGATAATACAATGCCGAATCATATTTATTTTTTGTAGACTCAAGAACCGCATATAATTTATTGATCTGGTACTCAACTCCGAATTTCCTGATAAATTCCATCAATTCGGGATGTTGATCCAGATATGCAAATCCTTTTACCGGATCGCTGTTGTTAAAGTAATAGTTTAAGAGATCCAGATATATCTGCAATTTTAAACTTCCGATTCCCAACGAATCTCCATACCTGAGTGCTTTCTCATAATATAAAATGCCGAGCTTTTCACTTTTTTGATGAATATATGTTCTGCCAAGTGCCCGAAGGGAAGTAAATACATAAGCGTTTTCTTTCCATTCTTCTGCTTCATCTTTGCAAAGAGTATATAAGTCTTTTGCTTTTTCATAATCGTTTACAGATTCGTAAAAATTGCCCAGTTCGTAAATGCTTTTTACCATCAGGGAATGGATTTTTGATTTCTCGGCAAAACTCCTCGCATTCAACAGGGCCTGAAATTCAGAAAGTTTGTTGGCTAGTATGTTCCATGTATTGGCTATTGAAAAATAGGATTGACAGAGCAGGCTGTCTGAACCAATGGCAGATGCCAGCGAAATAGCCTGGTTATTATAATCCAGCGCTTTTTGATTTTGTGTGATGTTCAAATAATATCTTGCATACAGTAAATAAGCTGAAACCTTATATCCTTCCAGTCCGCTTTCATTGGCTACCTGAAGGCATTTATCAGCATAAGGCTTTCCCTGTTCATAAAAATCGGGTCTGTTTAAATAATTCAGATAGGTTTTTGAGATCTGACTGTAGGCCAAACATATAAAATTTCTGTTGCGACTATCTTCTGACTCCTGAATCAACAGATTTTTTAAGCTATCAAATATGGGTTCATCCGGCAGGCGGAGTCTAAGTAATTCTGAAACAATCAGAATTCGTTCTGTGGAAAGAGAGGTATATTGGGTTTTTAGTAATGTAAGTAAACTATCCTCTCTCAAGAAAAAGTTCTGAGCCCCGGTAT
>DATHPV010000371.1:0-6110 GCA_035483495.1 Puia sp. | reverse complement strand
CTTTCCCTTTGAATAATAACCTGTTTTTTTTCCGAGGGTAGATTTACATAAATTGATTTACGAGAAGATGTTATCTTTTGCGGAGTTGTTTCTTTAGAGATTGCATTTAAACTTTCAGACTTTATCTTTCGGTAACTGTCTTCTTTTTGTTCAGGAACTGGCGGTGCAAAGGGCTTTATTTCCGGTATCTCATATGGATATCGCCATGCTGCACTTTTACCCACTACCCATAAAAGATCATAGGCTTTCAGAGGCATTTCCCTGATCTCATCTAAGGTAAACGGGCCTGATTCTTTATTATTCCTAAGTAATAAATAGCTGCTCATGGTTTAGAGATAAATAGGGCGGGTGCTGCATTTAGGTGATTCAAAAGTATTAAATTTTTTGTAAAGGGAACGTTATAGCTACGTGATGACAGGGGGGTCAGTAATAAAAGGGAATGAATCGAAAACCCTTTAGTGTGCTCCATTCCAAAGCAGGTGCAGGCACTTTTGAAAAACGGGTCAGATAAGTAATTGCATTATAAACAGATGAATTTGTAGGAATACTATAAAGATTCGCATCAGGTGCAAAATAAAACTTTCTGTATCTGGGAAATTCTGGAATAGGATTGCCATTGATGACTGCGGGATTTGTTCTGGCTCCTATCATTCCTTCAGCGCCATAACCGAAACTCATATTCAGCCAGTATGGAAATCCCGAACTGGCGGGTAAAAAAGATGCCACATTAAAAGAGAGCCAATATGTTTGTCCGTTGTAGTCTTTCAACATACGGGAAAGAAAATTATTACCCAGTTCAGCCGGATAATATTTTGCATAAGGAGATCCATGAAAAGACCACTTCAAAGATATTCTTTGCTGATTCCATCCTTTTTGCTGTGCCGCGAAAAGCGCCGCACCAAATATGTTTGCTAGCATGTCCCCTGATGAGAAACCCCATTTCGACGAAAATCCGTCAAAGATCTCAACAATGGACATGTATCCGATGGCAGTTAATCCACCAACCGCAATCGATGCGTCGTTTTTTACTCCGCACCACCGCATCAGATCGTATTGTATTGCACCTATGTTGTATGCAGTTGTTGCATGCCCGACTTTATCCATTTGAAGCCATTCTCCATTGTCATTAAAAAAATGAAAATTACTTCTGGGATGTTTTCGATACCAAAGAAAGTAGAGACCGGCAGATATGACGACGCCGGTTGCTACTTCAGTGATGACTACTGTCTTAAGCCGGTTCGGCTGATAGGTGGTGCTGGGTGGTAAAAATATGTCCTGAGCAATTCCGCTCAGAGAATTGAGAAGGAAACAAATCATAATCAGGGGTTTCGAAAGAAGATTTCTCCATTTGTTACCCGTTAAAAAAAAATCAACCAATCGAAAGAAATTTTAAAAGATCATGTAAGAAAACCAGGATTTGGTTCATTTAAAAATCAATATCTTAGGTTCAAATTTAAAGCAAGTTTTATGGATGCGGTGATTCTGGCAAAAGTGAATAATTGGTTAGTTGGAAATTATGATCAGGAAACGAAGGATGAAATTAACCGGCTTCAGAAAGAAAATCCGGATGAATTGGCAGATTGTTTCTACCAGAATCTTGAATTCGGAACCGGAGGACTGAGGGGAATAATGGGAGTCGGAACCAACAGGATTAATAAGTATACAATTGGAATGGCCACTCAGGGTTATGCCAATTATCTTTTGAATTCTTTTTCAGGTCATTTAGTTAAAGTGGCAATTGCTCATGATAGCAGAAACAACAGCCGCTTTTATGCTGAAACGGCTGCAAAGGTTTTCGCGGCGAATGGGATAAAAGTTTTCCTGTTCCAGTCCCTTCGGCCAACTCCTGAATTAAGTTTTACCATCCGCTATTTAGGCTGTCAGGGTGGGGTAGTTTGTACTGCGTCGCATAATCCGAGGGAATACAATGGATACAAAGCGTATTGGAACGACGGTGGTCAACTTGTGCCACCTCACGACAAACGCGTAATGGAAGAAGTTGAAAAAATTGGATCTGTTGAAGAAGTCAAATGGACGGGTGGTGAATCTCATATAACCATGATTGGAAAAGAGATGGATGAAGCCTATATCAGTATGGTAAAGAATCTTTCCGTTTATCCCGAGATCATTGAAAGGCAACACAACCTTTGTATTGTTTATACACCCATTCATGGAACCGGGATAAAGCTGGTACCTGAAGTTCTTCAAAGATTTGGATTCAGCAATGTGCACGTAGTGGACGAACAAACCAATCCCGATGGTAATTTTCCAACAGTTGCTTATCCCAATCCTGAAGAAAAAGAGACCATGAGCCTGGGCCTGAAAAAGGCCAGGGAAATAGATGCAGATATTTTGCTGGGTACTGATCCCGACGCTGATCGGGTGGGAATTGGTATTAAGAATGACAAGGGCGAATGGGTACTTATGAATGGAAACCAGACAGCCGTACTTGCATTTAACTATTTGATAGAAGCCAGGAAGGAAAAAGGCATTTCGCAGCCAAATGATATGGTCGTAAAAACCATCGTAACAACTGATATGATTGATGAGATTGCCCGACAGGCACATATTCATTGTTATAATGTACTTACAGGGTTCAAATGGATAGCAGAGCTGATAAAAGAAAAAGAAAAAACGGAAAACTATGTTATCGGTGGCGAAGAAAGTTATGGTCTCATGATTGGCGATAAACTGCGAGATAAAGACGCAGTCAGTGCAGTAGCCATTCTTTGCGAAATGGCGGCTTATGAAAAAAACAAAGGAAAATCATTGTATGATAAATTGATTGATCTGTATCTGAAATTTGGTTTTTACAAAGAATCTCTCATTTCAATTACAAAAAAAGGAATGGATGGGCAGAAGCAAATTGCGGATATGATGTCTTCATACCGAAGTCATCCCCCTTTAACCATCAATGGTTCCGATGTTGTGATTTTACTGGACTATCAAACGAGCAGGGGTACAAATTTAAAAACAGGAGATACTTGGAAAATCATGTTACCCGTGAGCAATGTGCTCCAGTTTATTTTAAGTGATGGAAGTAAAATTTCTGCACGACCTTCCGGTACCGAACCTAAAATAAAATTTTACTTCAGCGTAAATGAGAAGTTAAACAGCCGATCATCATTTGAAACGATAAACTCTTTGTTACAAGACCGAATCGATGCCATCATTGCAGATCTTAAATTAAATTAAATTCCAGGCAGACTTTTTCTAAAATGAAATATATCATTCTTTCATTGACGGGTTTTATGTTGGTGATTTCGACGGTCGCCCAAATCAGACTACCGGGAATTTTCGGGGATCACATGGTCCTTCAACGGAGTCAACCCTTACCTGTTTGGGGATGGTCATCGCCAGGTGAAAAGATTTCAATTACTTTCAATCACCAAAACAAAGAAACTGTTGCCGATAAAAATGGCAGGTGGCATCTTATACTGGATGCTGAACCTGCGGGTGGTCCATTTGAATTTATCGTGGAAGGAACCAGTAAGATAATTTTACACGATGTACTTGTGGGAGAGGTCTGGATTTGTTCAGGTCAGTCG
Organism: Puia sp.; assembly: GCA_035483495.1. GTDB lineage: Bacteria > Bacteroidota > Bacteroidia > Chitinophagales > Chitinophagaceae > Puia. The sequence continues at coordinate 2,562 of DATHPV010000371.1, read as the reverse complement.
AACATGGAGTTCATGTTGAAATCAGCGCGAAATGCTGATGACGAAATTAAAAATGCCGACTATCAGAAGATCCGGCAGATAAAAATACCACTTACAATCAGCAGTTCGCAGAAAGAGGATATCAGTCCGGAGCAATGGATAACTTGTTCATCACAAACAGCCGGTGACTTTACCGCTGTAGGATATTTTTTCGCACGAGAATTGTTTAAACGTTTACAAGTTCCTATTGGTTTGATTAATTCAACATGGGGAGGAACAATGGTTGAAGCATGGACAAGTAACGCCGCACTAATGAAGAGTCCGGAATTTAAAAACGCAATTACTGCCATATCCGAGAAAGATGTTGATTCTATAGTTAAGGAACGGAGAGAAAGACTGGAAAAACAAATCATGCTGATCCAGAAAAATATTAAGGATACTATTCAGGAGCCGGATTGGAAAAACCCTGATTACAACAGTTCGAATTGGCCGGGGATTAGTGTTACTCAAAATTGGGAAAACCAACGGATGGGATTAACTGATCTTGATGGAATCGTTTGGTACAGGAAAGAAGTCGTTCTCGATAAAAATTCTGTTTCCCAACCCTTTACACTCTCACTTGGTAAAATTGATGATAATGATGATACCTATGTGAATGGGATCTGGGTGGGCTCAACCAAAAACTGGTCGATGGGAAGAGTCTATCAGGTTCCCATCGGTATATTTAAACCCGGAAAGAATATTATCGCGGTCAGAGTTGAAGATACGGGAGGAGGGGGTGGATTCTACGGTGATTCCACGTCTGTTTATCTGAAATCCGATTCTGGATTTGTTTCAATGAAAGACGGATGGAATTTCCGCATTGCAAAAATATCTAAGTCAACCACTGGAATTGGTCCGAATGATTATCCAGGCTTTTTGTTTAATGCAATGATTAATCCGCTTATTCCGTATGCCATTCGCGGAGTGATTTGGTACCAGGGAGAAGCAAACGCCGGACGTGCTTATCAGTACCGGACTGCTTTTCCACTAATGATCAAAGACTGGAGACAACGTTGGCAGGAAGGTGATTTCCCATTTTACTATGTGCAACTTGCCAGTTTCAATGCTGAGAATGGGGACAGCGAGCATGGCAGTACCTGGGCAGAACTACGGGAAGCACAAACAAAAACTTTAAGTCTTCCTGCTACTGGCATGTCAGTTACTGTTGATATCGGTGAATCAAATGATATTCATCCAAAAAATAAACAGGACGTAGGACTCCGGCTGTCAGCAATAGCACTCAGCAATGTTTATGGCCAACTTATGGAATATAGCGGTCCCGTATATAATTCGATGGTTATTCAGGGAAGTAAAATCGTCCTGAATTTTGACCACGCGAAAAATGGTTTTCTGGTGAAAGATAAATATGGATATATCAAAGGATTTGAAATCGCAGGCGCTGATCATCATTTTCACTTTGCAAAAGCCTTTCTGGAAGATAAAAGGGTAGTAGTTTATGCAAGCGAAATATCAGATCCGCAATCAGTACGTTATGCCTGGGCCGACGATGCAGGCGATGCAAATCTTTATAATCAGGAAGGATTTCCTGCAGTTCCTTTCAGAACGGATAAATGGAAAGGCATTACCGATGACGTAAAATATTCAGTAGAGAAATAGCCGGATATTCTATAGAATTTGTTCGCTTATTATCCCTGATTTTTTGTTTTTCAGAATTAGTTTTTTTGCACCATAATGTGTCATTTCTTCTTTAATCAGGAAATGCTCTGCATCATATTCAACAAGATTACTGGGTTTTGAAAGACCTGTCTGGCCGCGCCATATATCGAGAACAACGGGCTCCCAAAGTTTTGTCTTTGCCGATTTGTACGACGCATCAAGAACCGCATTAACAACATAGCCGTCATAAAAAGTTTCTTTGGGACTGGTACCTTTTTCAAGGGCATTAAACATATCGGTAAACATATGGTTGTATCCAAGATCATTCAATTCATCACCAACAGGAAATAGCCATCCCGAATTAGATTCAGCTTTCTCAGCTACGTAGTCGGCCCCCTTACCTGTTGTGAACATCTCAAAACCTGTTCTTAGAAAATTATTTATCCAGATCGTACCTTCTGTACCCATAACCTCATCACGCAAATCCAGTCCACCCCGAAATGTCCAGCTCACCTCAAACTGTCCGATTGCTCCGTTTTCATATTTTACAAGACCGATGGCGTGATCTTCGGCTTCAATAGGTTTTACCTGTGTGTCAGCCCAGCACATGACTTCTACCGGCTTTATATCCTTTCCTATAAAGTTCCTTCCAATTTCTACACAATGGCAACCAAGGTCCAGAATACAACCCCCACCGGCCTGCTCCAGGTCCCAGAACCAGTCACTATGCGGGCCAGGATGTGTTTCCCTCGACTTTGACCACAGAATTCTGCCAAGCGCACCATTTTTGACACTTTCAAGCGCCTTTAAGAACTTCGGGGTGTACACGAGATCTTCCAGGTACCCATTAAATATTTCGGCTTTTTCCACAGCTTCGAGCATCCGTTTTGCTTCCGCAGCATTTCTTCCAAGAGGTTTCGTTGT
>DATHPV010000370.1:0-6625 GCA_035483495.1 Puia sp. | reverse complement strand
TCTTTTTTTACGCTGTAGGAATAAAGCAGCGTGAAGAGCTACCGAATAAAGCCAGGTTGAGAATTTGGAATCATTGCGAAAACTCTGATAACCTTTCCAGGCATGCAATATGATATCCTGGAAAAGATCCTGCAGATCAGCCTCGGTTTTAGTATAAAATATGCAAATCTTTAAAATCAGACCCTTATTTTCCTGAATAAGTTCTATAAACCGCTTATCTGTAATCTGTTTATTCACTACTATATTAGTAACAATTAATGCGAAAATGTTACTAATTGAATGAATTTATTTAATAAAATACTTTTGAACCAAAATAGATAAAAATTAAATTAATGAGCCTGCTGGTAGAAGATCAAGCCACCGACGGTATTGGGAATGTTAAAATGGCCATGTTCAAGGATATATGTGGGAATAATATCCAGATTTATAAAATGGTTTTAAATACTAATTGAATGTAATGCTGACCAGATATTTTTGTTTCTTACCATTTGTTGGCTGAAGAGCGGGCCCCGATTTCAAGAGACGAATTACTTCAGCATCATGTGAAGATGAAACAGATTTAATGACTTTAAACGAAGATAACTTTCCTTTTTTGTTCACTTCGAAGGATATTATTTCTTCTCCTTTCAAAAGCGAGTCGGTGTTGTTTATCTTCTTGTTTTCATTGATATAATTATTCATTGCCTGCCAACCCAGAGGTCTGAGTGCGTTATTAGTCACGGTGGACACCGAACCGCTAACGTCTCTTTTCTTTTGAGCTGCGTAACCACTAATAACAACTTCGTCGAGTTCTTTGATGGCGTTGGTGTCAGCGTTAATGGCTTTATCCTTGGCAGACAAGCGGGCTGGTGCTGATGCAATTGCATTTTCCGAATCATTTTGAACCAAACCCTGAACCTCGCGTACGGAACCTTTTTTCTTTGTTTCTTCATTATCCGCAACAGACACGGGTGCCCGGCGTGAGTTGGCAGCTACTTTTCTATTTTGATCTATTTTCGAAGCCGCAGGAGCTTGTGCGGTCGTTTCCCTTTCTATTTTAATTGTATCTGTACTTGATTGAACCAATGGCGGTGCAGGACGAACAGTAACCTGTTGGGTATCTTTTTTATTTATTGAAGAAATAGATTTTTGTGTGCCGGTATTTTTTATAACGGTAATAGTGAGTGTAGTAATTGCAACAATAATAAGTATAGACACTGCCACCTGCCAGCGGGGAAACATAAGAATGATTCCTTTTTTCTTTTTCTGAACTCTTTTGTTAAGCCGGTTATGAAGATCGGCCACGTCAGATTCAAAAGAAGAAAGATTACCGGCTTCCTGCAATCCGTCAATCGCATCAGATAGAAATGGATCTTCCAGTGCAGCTTTTTCAAGCGCCTGCATTTCTTTATCGGTGAGTTCGCCGTTCAGATATTTCCGAAGATAGTCTGTTGAATAATTCATATCGTCGTTGTCATCTTTCATTTCTTCATTCGACCTTAGTCTTTATTGGGTAGATTATTTTCCATACAATTTTTTAAATTTCTCCTTGCATTCTGGATCAGACTGCGAACCTTATTCCAATCAGAATTTGTTAAACCTGCTATCTCCTTATAAGATTTCTCCTGCAGGTAAAAAAGCTGAACAGATTGTTTTTGATCAGAAGACAATGCATCGATACATTTTGTTAGCTGATTCAAATTCTCCTCTTTTTCAAATATGCCGTCAGGATGCAGATTGTCTGCCAATTGCATAAAATCAGGATTAGTTTCCAGCGGTAATTGTTTCTGACTTCGCAACTGCATCAGACAATGATTTTTGGCCACCATATAAACCCAACCCTTGAAATAACTTATTTCGTGTTTTTTTACTTTAACAATCAGTTCCTCAAATATCGCCATTACGGCGTCCTTAGCGGTTTCGGGGTCTTTGAGATATTTCAGGCAAACGGCATATATCTGCTCCATATAACGCTGATATAATTCTGACAGCGTACTGATATCACCAGACTGCTTATAAGATGCAACCAGGTCTGTATCAGGCAGTGAAGAACTATGTATGCTTTTTAAAAATGACAACTTATCTGGCTGTTTGTTTTCAACAGGTTAGGAAAAATAAAGAAAATATTTTGCAGCTGGTTGTGTAATTATGAAAATGACGGCATCTGGAAACAAAATACACATTATGCGATACTTTTTTTCAGCTTGTTTAGCCATTATGATATTACTGATGGCATTCATCCCTACTCAACAGTTTAGGATAACGGGTTTTGTTAAAGATCAGCAAGGAGCACCCGTTGTTGGGGCGACTGTTATGGAAAAGCAAAGCCGTCATGCCGTTCTCAGCGGAAAGGACGGAGGTTTTACACTCATCGTATCCAGTGCACAGACGGTGTTGATCATTCAAATGGCGGGTTATGAGCAGCAGGAGCTGTCATTAAATGCAAACGGGAATCCTGTAAATATTGAACTCAAATCCTCAGTTGAGAAATTGCAGGAAGTTGTGGTGACTGGCTACGGGATCAGCAGGAAAAGAGATATTACGGGAAGCGTTGCAGGTGTTCCCAGTGTTGCCTACGATAAAGTCGCGGCTCCCCCGGGTTATTATGATGACAGGAAATCCAGGGTTAAAAATGGTAATAGCAACATGGGCTTTAATGCTGACTCCGCTTTCAACACAGAGGAATACGATGCCATCATTGAGAATCCATTTTTAAATGCAATTCAAAATCCACTGTCCACATTTTCCATCGACGTGGATGCGGGCTCATACAGCAATGTGAGAAGATTTCTTCAAAATGGCGAACTGCCACCGGCGGGTGCAGTGAGGATCGAAGAACTCATCAATTATTTTCATTATGAATATCCACAGCCTTCGAATGATGATCCTTTTTCCATCAACACAGAAGTAGGAACCTGCGTTTGGAATCCGCAACACCAGCTTGTTATGATTGGTTTGCAGGGAAGAAAAATCCCGACTGAGTATCTGCCTGCATCGAACCTTGTCTTTTTAATTGATGTGTCGGGCTCTATGATGGAACCAGAAAAATTACCATTGGTACAGAAATCGCTTAAGATGCTGGTTGACCAACTGAGAGAACAGGATCGGGTTTCCCTGGTAGTATATGCAGGTAACGCCGGGCTGGTACTTCCTTCAACTCCTGGTTCTGAAAAAACTAAAATAAAAAATGCGATCGATGCACTGGAAGCTGGTGGATCTACTGCTGGCGGTGCGGGAATTCAACTTGCCTATAAAGTGGCCAGCCAGAATTTTATTAAGAATGGAAATAACCGGATTATCCTTTGTACCGACGGAGATTTTAATGTCGGTCCAAGTAGCGATTCAGAACTCTTTGACATTATTGACAAGGAGAAGAAAACAGGCGTGTTCCTGACCGTGCTGGGATATGGTATGGGAAATTATAAAGACGCCAAGATGGAAAAACTGGCTGACAAAGGAAATGGGAATCATGCATATATAGACAATGAGATGGAAGCTAAAAAAGTACTTGTCAATGAATTTGGTGGCACCCTGTTCACGATTGCCAAGGACGTAAAACTTCAGATTGAATTTAATCCTGCTAAAGTACAGTCTTACCGGCTTATCGGATATGAAAACAGAATGCTGAGTAAAGAAGATTTTAATAACGACAATAAGGATGCTGGCGAACTGGGCAGCGGACATACTGTTACGGCTGTGTATGAAATAATACCCGTAGGTGTTAAAGATGAATTTTCACAAATAGTAGATCCTTTAAAGTACCAGAAAGAGAAAATTCATTTGGAAAATGCGACGAATGAACTGATGACCATAAAATTCAGATATAAGAAACCGGATGGGGACGTCAGTAAGTTGATTGTTCACCCGGTAGAACTAAAAAAGTTCATTGTCAGTGGTTCGAACAATCTTGAGTTTGTATCCGCAGTTGCAGAATTCGGTATGCTGCTCAGAAACTCGTCTTTTAAACAACAAGCATCATTTGATCAGGCGTATGAACTGGCAAAAAGGTCTTTAGGAGAAGACAAGGAAGGATATCGTAAGGAGTTTCTACAATTATTGCAACAGGCCGGTAAACTCGCAAAAGTAAATACGAAAGAAGAACAACCTGTTTCGAAGACACAGGTTGCATATTAGTGACGTGAGGAGTATGTAAAAATAGTTTAGAACCAAGGTCCGAAATCTGTTTAAGATTGTCTAACTTTTAAAACTGCTATTTCCAACCCGATGCTCAGAATTATCTTTTGCATACTCCTTTTTGTTATTCATTTGGATGGTGAGGCTCAATTCATTCTTGAACATATAAATATTATAAACGTTCTTGACGGTACTATTCAAAAGGATCAATCGATTCGGCTTGAAAATGGATTGATTAAATCCATTTCCCACCACACTTCTGACAATTCTAAATACAAGATCTACGACTGTTCAGGAAAATTCATCATACCGGGACTATGGGATATGCATATTCATGATGGTGGCGACAGTTCGACGCGTTGTGAATACATTCCGCTCTTTCTTGCAAACGGGGTCACAGGTGTGAGGGATATGTGGGGAAGCGAAGAAATGTTGAAATTAAGAGATGAAATTAAATCGGGGAAATTCACGGGCCCCCGAATGATCGTTGGAAGTCCGATTGTTGACGGAGCTAAACCTTTTTTCAGAAGTTCACTATCTGCAAAAACGCCCGAGCAGGGTCGGCACTATGTAGATAGTCTGAAAGATGCAGGATATGATTTTATAAAAATATATTCTCTTTTGAGAGAGCCGGTTTATTTAGCCATCGCTGATGAATGTAAAAATAGATCAATTCCCATGGAGGGACATTTGCCAATTGAAATCGGTTTGGAAGAAGCACTTGAAGCGGACCAGCGAAGTTTCGAGCATAATTTTAATATCAACCGTTACCTGAGCCGGAATGAAAAACCATCCATTCAATGGGCTCATGATTATCTCGACACTGTACATGTTTTACAGGCCTCTCAGTTTATGGTTCTCACGGAACCTACTGGTATTTCAGAAAAGGATTTTTATTTGCCTGAAGCTGTGTTAGATAAAATGAGAAAGGACAGGGTGGCTATTGTTCCAACCCTTACACTGTTGCATGGACGTGGAATTATTCCTTCGCAAATGGCTGTACAAACAAAAGGTCTCAATTACCTGACAGAAGAGTTTGTCCATTACTGGATGCACCAGGAGCCTGCATTTCCTCCTGAATTTATAAAGTCATTTGGTGCAGCAGCAAGATTCCTGATGGATAAAAATGTACTGATCCTTGCGGGCACCGATGTAAACAATCCGTTCTGTGTGCCGGGCTTTGGACTTCAGCAGGAATTAATAAATCTGCATGAGGCTGGCCTCACTGACTTGCAGGTCATTCAGACAGCGACAATTAATCCGGCAAGATTTTTATATATGGAAAATGTGCTGGGTACTGTTACCGAAGGAAAATTCGCTGATCTTTTAATTTTAGATGACAATCCCCTGATGGATATCACCAACACACAAAAAATATTTGCGGTGATCGTGAATGGCAAGTACATCTCTCATTCGGATATCGCAGATATACTGAAGGCACAGAAGAAAAGATAAAGTCACTGCAATTCATTCCCCCAATAATCCCAGGGCAGGCATTATATAATTCCTGCTTTCAAGGGCTGATGGATTGATACTCCAGTTTTCTGCGACGCTCATTACCATTTCTTCATCGGGTAAGATTATGTCCTCCCGTTCGAAATAATTTTTTTCTCTCGCTTCCACTGAAAACGTATCAATTATCGATCTTTCTGTTACGGATTCGATTAATATCTTACATTCATTTGACACTTTTAATTTTGAATGCTGGTAAAATATTTGAATGTATAAGAAATATATACTTTCAGCATTGGCGCTGGGTCTTTCTGGTTTTGGATTTTCGCAGACGTTTATGCAGGGTCTGGGTGTCAATCTTATTATGCAATCGTTACCAGGTTACTCAGTAATGCCAGTAGTAGGCATAATATATTCACCGAAGTTTACTTTTTTTGAAAAAGAACATTCATCTCTTTCATTAGGACTGCCAGTAAGCACTGCTTATGCCGGTAATTATGATACCCAGGCTGGAAATGAGAATAACAAAACGATCGGATGGATGTTGGATGCACCGCTGATGATCAATTACAATTATGGAACAGGGTCAAATAAAAAGAACTCTGGCAGGTTTGGTTTTTTTGCTGGTATAGGTTATGGATATCATTGTAATCCATTTACTGATAATAGCGGTGATGATGTTGCACATGTTGAAAGTGGTTTTGGGCCCGTATTCAATACCGGAATTCGCATAGCGAGAGATCCGCGTCATAACTTTGAAATTCGCTTTTCTTATATGAAAGCAACCGATGTTTCTAAATCGGATATATACAGTATTGGAGGTATTTTTAACTGGTAAAACCTATCCCAAAGAGCATAGTCGGTGCTCTCGACCAGCAAAATCATTACAGTTATATGTTTACTTTCTGCAGAATTTGGTTACCTGCCAGATGCAACATTCAAAAATATTCTGCGTCTTATATTATGAAAAATCCGGACATGGATTGGCCATATCCGGACAATTCCTCTTGGATCTCGTTCGGATCCTATTGACTGACAATATTTTATAAACTGGCACTTT
>DATHPV010000369.1:0-2422 GCA_035483495.1 Puia sp. | reverse complement strand
AATGAGTAAGTTGATTTGAAAAAGTGGCCCTCCCAATACGTTAAGCGTTACGCGTAAGGCGTTCAGCGTTCATGTCGGCTTCGGGATTGCTTCGGGATTTCTTTGTAGGTTCTTCGGGAGTTCTTCGGGAGCTCCCGAAGGATTTCCGAAGGTTTCCCGAAGGTTTCCCGAAGAAAACATTAAAAATACAGGAGACCGATACGAAGAAGTCAATAATTCCTGACCAGGTATTTTTCAAAATTTATTTCACAGAGCCTCTGTACACACTCTGCAATGCAGCTTTCATGAAACGCCATTTTTGAGCTTAGATATCGTACACAGACGTATCATAAACGGGCATTGAAATGATTGGATTTAAATTAAAATATTGATAAACAAGATAATAGGAAATTGGCATTCCCTTGGGTTATAGGTTATAAGTCATGGATTATGGGTTTTTATGTGCAACAGCCATAACTCATAATTCATAACCCATAACCATAAAAAATATACCGTGATAAAAAACTACATAAAAGTCGCCTTGCGCAATCTGCGAAACAACAAAGCTTTTGCATCACTGAATATTATTGGTCTTGCGATTGGCATGGCTACGGCTATTATCATCGAATTGTGGATCACAGACGAGCTGACTTATGATCATTATAATCCTAATCATGAAAGGCTGGCGAAAATAATGATTAACCAGGATGACAAGGGTGATTCATATACCGGACCTACGATTGCCATGCCCCTGGGATTTGAAATGGAAGCAAAATACAAGGACCTTTTTAAAAAAGTTGCTCTGGTCTCTTTTCATAATCTGCATATACTGGGAACGGGCGATAAGAAAATTTCCGGCCGGGGAATATATGCACAGGAAGATTTTCCTTCCATGTTCGGACTCAATTTGCTGAATGGAAATATGCAGGCTCTAAATAATCCCTCCTCGATCATGATAGCAAAGTCACTTGCTGTTTCCCTATTTGGAGACACAAATCCTGTGAACAAAACGATTTTGCTTGACGATAAATTGAACATGAAAGTAGGTGCAGTATATGAAGACCTGCCCGTGAATTCGAGTTTCGCGGGCACTACGCTTCTGCTCCCGTGGACGAATTCGGGAAATAGTTATCTCAGCACCAACACAAATTGGAGAGATCATAATGGCGAAGGATTTGTTGAATTAAATGACAACATAACTACTTACGCGGCAACGGAGAAAATAAAAAATCTGCCTGCTCCATATATAAAAGACTGGAAGGAAACATCCCTGGTTTACCCGCTGGATAAATTGCATCTGTATGGCGAATTTGTCAACGGAAAACCCGCAGGAGGAAGAATTCAGGTTGTTGTTCTTATGAGTATCATTGGTGCCTTTGTACTTTTCCTTGCCTGCATCAATTTTATGAATCTTGCCACCGCCAGAAGTAGTAAAAGAGCGAAAGAAGTAGGCATTCGAAAAACGATAGGCTCATTATCTATTCACCTGATCGGTCAATTTTTGATGGAATCTATTCTGCTCACATTATTTGCTTTTTTTATTTCCTTGTTATTAGCACAACTATCCCTCCCATTTTTCAATAATCTTTCGGGCAAACACATGAACATTCCATTCGGAAATTCTACTTTCTGGATGATTTGTATCGGATTTACTTTATTTACGGGATTCATTTCCGGTAGTTATCCTGCATTCTATCTTTCACGGTTCGATCCGGTCAAAGTATTAAAGGGTGCGTTTCAGGGAAGCAGATATAATTCCATTCCGCGACAGGTGTTAGTAGTGCTGCAATTCACTGTATCATTAAGCTTGATCATCGGCACCATTATTGTTTACCGTCAGATACTCTACGCAAAAAACCGACCCACCGGTTATACCAGGGAAGGATTGGTGACAATGCCCCTGTCAGGCGCGCTGTATGATCACTATGATGCGCTCCGTGAAGACCTGTTGAGAACAGGCGCTGTGACTGAAATGTCCGAATCATCACAGCCCATTACACTGTTCAATAATAACAATACATTGGATTGGCCTGGTAAGGATCCGGGCCTGGTCATTTTTTTCAGAAATGTAAATGTTACACCAGAATTTGGAAGAACGGTCGGCTGGAATATTATTGCAGGACGTGATTTTTCGCGTGCATATGCTGATTCTTCTTCAATGATCCTGAGTGAAGCTGCGGTTAAATCAACCGGTATAAAAAATCCGATTGGCACTATTATGAAATTCGGCGGCAAGTCACGCACAGTGGTAGGTATAGTAAAAGATATGTTGACCAATTCTCCCTATGACCCCATTGAGCCGGCGATTTTCCTGGGAGACGGAAACATGAATGTCATCACGATTCGTATGAAAGCAGGTCTGCCTCTGCATAATGCCATGGCATCCATTGAAAAAGTTTTTAAAAAATACAATCCGGCAAGTCCTTTCATCTATATGTTTAAC
>DATHPV010000368.1:0-2679 GCA_035483495.1 Puia sp. | reverse complement strand
AATGAGTACTTCTAAAGTTTTACTAAGTCTTCTCGCGGGTGCAGTAGCTGGTGCTGCAATTGGAATTTTATTTGCGCCAGATAAAGGATCAGAAACACGTCGTAAAATATCCGAAGAAAGTAATGACTTGGCCAATAATTTGAAAAGTAAATTCAACGATTTGGTTGATGGAGCGAAAGAAAAATTTTCTTCTTTAAAGTCAGAAACGGAGGATGTGGCAGAGAAGGGTTATTCAGCATATAACCGTTCTAAGGCTGAATTTAATTCATAGTTTTTACGGTCCTGAAAATAGGTGGCAATAAATTAAAATAATTTCGTCTTCAGAAATTATTTTTTTTTGCTTTTATTTTGCGGCATTATAAATTAACTTTTAATAGCGCGTCAATTCAGGTTGTATATTTTCAATATAAGCGAGAATACCACCTTTCAGATTATATAGATTGTTAAACCCAAACTTTTCTTCAAGTTCTCTGATGGCTTTACTGCTACGGATGCCTGATTTGCAATAAAACACCACCTCTATATCTTTTGGAATCTGATTTGAATGGCTTGAAATCGTGCCAAGCGGAATTAACTCTCCTCCGATTTGAACTATTTTATATTCAGACGGCTCCCTGACATCCACCAATTTGAATTTTTTATCACTGAGCTGCCATCTGCGTAGTTCATTCACGCTGATTTCTTTTATTGGTTTTTCCTCAATCGCTTTCATATTACAAAATTGTTCGTAATCGATCAGCTCGCTAATAGTTGGATTCTTACCATTCACGGGATTATCTTCACGGCGTTTTATGTTAAATGTTCTGCTTTCGAAATTTAGCGCGTCGAATGTATAGAACCTCCCTGACAAGGATTCGCCAATACCTGTAATAACTTTTATGACTTCCAGGGCCTGAAGGCTTCCAATAATTCCAGGCAACACTCCAATCACACCACCTTCAGCACAACTGGGAACAAGCCCGGGTGGTGGGGGGGTTGGATAAAGATCTCGGTAGTTAGGGCCCCTCTCACCTTTTTGGTTTACATAGTTAAAAACTGAAACCTGACCTTCAAACTGAAATATTGATCCATATACGTTAGGTTTATCCAAAAGGAGGGTTGCATCGTTTATAAGGTAGCGTGTTGGGAAATTATCCGTTCCATCAGCCACCACGTCATAATCTTTAATAATTTGAAGTGCATTCCCCGAATTGATATGCGTATTGTGAATGATAATATTTACATACGGGTTCAACGCTTCAAGTCTCCTTTTGGCGGCTTCTACTTTAGGTTTACCAATTTCACGAATGTCGAACAAAACCTGCCTTTGTAAATTACTATCGTCCACGACGTCAAAATCAACGATCCCGATCGTTCCGACACCTGCTGCTGTTAGATAAAGAAGAGCAGGGCTCCCAAGACCACCACTGCCAATAATCAATACTTTCGCAGCTTTTAGTTTTAACTGCGCTTCTTCGCCAAATTCTGGAATGATAATATGCCGGTTATAACGTGCGAGTTCTGCCTTTGAAAATTGGATATTGCTTAATGACATAAATTTTTTTTAAAGAATCCCCCCTGCGATAGCAGGTACAATACTGATAACACTTGATTCATTTACAGGTGTTTTTTCTTTCTGCAGATCTCTTATATCATCGTCACCTGAAAATATATTTACAAACGATCGAAGGCTGCCCTGTTGATCTAATAAATGTTTTTTAAGTTCCGGATAATCCAATGTGATCTTTTCTATGATCTCACCCACTGTACCCGCTGCAACCTGAAGTCTGGCCGTTTGATTGGTGAATTTTCGTAGTGGTGTTGGAATAATTACTGTTGCCATTATATGGTTTTATTTAAATGAACAGATGAAATGTTTTCTTCTTCAAATTGTGCGACTTCGCTGAGCCTCCAGCTGCGGATATGATCAACTTGTCCCTGCATTACGGAAATGATAACATACGAAAACCAGGGTTGTGCCGCTATACGGTCGTGTTCGGAAGGGATGGCGGGATGATTTGGATGCGAATGGTAAATTCCCAATAACAATATGTCGTTTTCCAAGGCAAATTTTTCTGCCTGCATATAATCCTTTGGACTTATCTCAAATCTTCTTTTTTTATCGCCGGGTTTGGCATTATCAACAACCTGTATTTTAGTAACGGTTCGACTACCATCAGACTGTTCGTGCCCAAATAAAAATCCACAACATTCATCCGGGAAAATTCGAATACTTTCTGCTTTAATTTCGGCAAGTGAGTTGGACTCAATTAGAATCATGAAATAATTTTTTATTAAGTTCTCCATATTTATCTCCATTGTCCGGAAGCAGGGTAACCACAATTCCTTTTTCAAGTCCGGAAGCTACACGGATTGCTCCTGCGAGGTTTGCCGCCGAAGAGGGACTCAGTAGAAGCCCTTCTTTCTTTTTCACTTCTACAATCATTTCATATGCCTCTTCTGTAGATATTTCGAGATTTTTATCAGCCAGAGATGGGTCATATATTCCGGGAACCATGGCCGTTTCAAGATGTTTCCAACCTTCCAGACCATGTAGTGGATTATCGGGTTCCAGAGATATGAGCTGGATTTTAGAATTTTCCTCTTTAAGTCTTCTACCTGTACCAACAAAACTGCCTGTCGTTCCGAGACCGGTCACAAAATGTGTTATTCGGGGAAGTTCTTTTATTATTTCAACAG
>DATHPV010000367.1:0-5259 GCA_035483495.1 Puia sp. | reverse complement strand
CAACCTCCGCAAAGGCGCAGCTACGAACGCAGTTCAGATAGCAGAGTATCTTCTCGAAAAAGAACTTATTTAGTTATGGGTTATGAGTTATGAGTTATGGGTGATTGCAAATCCATAACTCATAACTCATATCCCATAACTCATATCCTATATCTCATAACCCATATCTAAATTAGCCCTTTAGTTAACAGGTACTCCGCAATTTGCACTGCATTCGTCGCAGCTCCTTTACGCAGATTGTCGCTTACAATCCACATATTTAAGGTATTCGGCTGGGTATCATCTCTTCTGATCCTGCCAACGAAAACCTCGTCCCTGTTATGAGCGTCTTTGGGCATTGGATACTCCTGGCTGGCAGGATTATCTACCACCACAACACCCGGCGCTGATTCGAGCAGAGATCTCACATCCTTCAAATCAAAATCTTTTTCAAACTCAACATTCACCGCTTCGCTGTGGCCGCCCACCACGGGTATTCTGACGGTTGTAGAAGTAACGCGGATCGAATCATCGCGCATAATTTTTCTGGTCTCATTTACCATTTTCATTTCTTCTTTGGTGTATCCGTTGTCCAGAAAAACATCTATCTGTGGAATTACATTCAGGTCGATAGGATATTTGTAGGCCATCTCCCCCTGAATTCCTTTACGTTCATTCATCAATTGACTTACCGCTTTTACACCCGTGCCAGTAACACTTTGATAGGTACTGACTACAATTCTTTTTATTTTATATTTTAGATGAAGTGGGTTCAACGCTACCACCATTTGAATGGTTGAACAGTTTGGATTCGCAATAATTTTATCTGCAGCTGTCAGCGCATCCGCATTTAATTCAGGCACCACCAGTTTTTTTGTCGGATCCATCCTCCAGGCTGAAGAATTATCGATTACGGTAATACCTGCTGCTGCAAATTTTGGCGCCCACTCCAGTGAAGTTGAACCACCTGCAGAAAAAATAGCAATGGAAGGTTTTGCAAGAATGGCATCTGTTGCACTCACCACGGACCATTCCTTATTATTAAACTTCAGCTTTTTGCCGATCGACTTTTCAGATGCGACAGGAATTAATTCAGTAACAGGGAAATTTCTTTCTGCCAATACTTCAAGCATTTTAGTACCCACCAGCCCGGTAGCGCCTACAACAGCAACTTTCATTTTTTTTACGGTTTTTAAAATTTATAAATAAAAAAAGCCTCCCCTTGTGGGAAGGCTCATTATTTTGAATATACAAAATGTCAGACACCTTCCCCGGTCAGGAGTTTCTTGGTGTTCTTTATTGTATATGTTGAAATCACGTTCATTTGAACCGTAAAAGTAACCTTCCCTTTTTTTTAAACCAAATTATTTTTAAGAAACTGAATTCTCTATGAGTCAGAAAGCTTGTGTTTTTTGTTTTTTCTGTTTTTTGTTGCCCATACTTTCATCGGCTCAAAATCGTTACGATGTAATTATAAACGAATTTCTTCCCGATCCCACACCGTCCAGGGGACTACCGGAAAGCGAATTCATCGAAGTAAAAAATCGTTCTCCGAGAGACTTTAACCTTCGCAACTGGAAAATCAGCAACGGCACAACCACCGGTACGATAAAGACAGATTACGTGTTGAAGTCCGACAGTTTCTTAATCCTTTGTGCATCGGCATCTGCTTCTTCCTTTAGTCCTTTTGGTTCAACAATAGGTGTAAGCGGCTTTCCCGCATTGATAAATGACGGAGGCGAAATTTCTATCAGTTCTGATCTGGGTGAAGTAATACACGCTATAAAATATGACAAGAGCTGGTTTAAAAATGATCTGAAAGCGGAGGGTGGCTGGAGCCTTGAAATGATAGACCCGTCAAAGTTTTGTTTGGGTAAAGAAAACTGGTCGGCCAGTGTTTCAGATTCGGGAGGTACTCCGGGTCATATAAATTCAGTGGACGCTATAAATCCCGATAAAGAAATGCTTGCACTTTCGCGGGCTGTTGTAACGGATTCTGTAAATCTGAATCTGCTTTTTAACGAACCGGTTGACAGTGCTTCGGGTGCCAATAATTTTAACTACTTCATATCTGATGGTGTCGGTAATCCGGATAGTGCATTTACGACAGCGCCGTTTTTTGATCAGGTGTCAATCAAATTACAAAATCCAATATCTGCGGGAAAAATTTATACGATCTCGCTGCAACAGGTTGAAGATTGTAAAGGTGAGGAAATAGGATTGAACAATATTTGTAAACTGGGACTTCCGAAAAAAGCGAAAGCCGGTGATATCATTTTTAATGAAATTCTTTTCAACCCTCCTCCATATGGTTATGACTATCTTGAATTATTTAACCGCAGCAGCAGCGTGATTAGGTGTTCTGAATTATTTGTCGCAGGAATAAATGCGGATGGTTCGTTGAATACTCCCACTGCATTGGTAAAAGATGAACGGGATTTTTTTCCGGGAGAATATCTTTTACTAACTGAAAATCCATCCTGGGTTCTTCAAAATTATCCCGAAGCCGATAGCTCTCAGATTCTTTCCATTTCCTCTTTACCCTCCATGCCCGATGATATCGGCAAAGTAGCTATTCTTAACAGTGAGGGTTTTATACTTGATGAACTTGATTATGATCATCACTGGCAATCACCCCTGCTTACTACTGAAAGCGGCGTTGCTCTGGAAAGAATAGATCCAGATTTACCCACATCCCTCGCTTCGAATTGGACATCTGCCGCTGCCTCGGCAGGCTATGGAACTCCCTCATACAAAAATTCAGAATCATACACTGACAGTGTGTTCACACATTTCATCTCCATCGATCCGAAAATATTTTCACCCGATATGGATGGATACAACGACTTCTGTTATATCAACTATCATCTGTCTCAGTCTGGTTATATGGGAAGCATTTCCATCTATGATATAAATGGAAGAATGGTTCGCAGGTTGGTGAACAATGAAATATGGGCAACCGAGGGGATCTTTCGGTGGGATGGTTTGGACGACCAGCAAAATCTTCTTCCAATGGGTCACTATATGATATACACGGAACTATTTCTCCTGGATGGAAGCGTTAAAAAGAATTTATCTGTGTGCGTACTAGCAAGAAAAGCGCATTGAGTTATGGGTTATTGGTTATGGATTATTAGTGAGTAAAACAAACCCATAACTCATACCCCATAACTCATAATTAAACTAACGCGATATCAAAACTCACCAGATCGATAAACTGACGTATGCGGTCGTCAATTTCGCTTTTTGTAATTTCTTTTAGTCGTTCTGGTCCAAATTTTTCAACGCAGAAAGAAGCCATTGCTGATCCGACTATAATCGCAGTTTTCATATTTTCAAAAGAGATATCCCTGGTATGAGCGAGATGGCCCATAAACCCTCCTGCAAACGTATCACCCGCGCCGGTGGGATCGAATACATCTTCCAGCGGCAGAGCTGGTGCGAAGAAAACTTCATCGGCATGAAATAATAAAGCGCCGTGTTCGCCTTTTTTGATAATTAAAAATTTCGGCCCCATCTGCATAATCTTACGAGCCGCTTTTACGAGGGAAAATTCACCGGTAAGCTCACGCGCTTCTCCATCGTTAACCATGAGAACATCCACCATGCCCAACACCGTCTTCAGATCATCCAGTGCGCTGCTGATCCAGTAATTCATGGTATCCATGGCGATCAGCTTGCAGCGTGTTTTCATTTGTTTTATCACGCTGATCTGAACAGCCGGATGAAGATTTCCCAACATCAGGAATTCTGATTCCTGAAAACTTTCCGGAATGACCGGTTTAAAGTCCGCCAGCACATTCAAATCTGTCACTAACGTATCGCGGGTATTCATATCCACGTGATAACGACCACTCCAGAAAAAGGATTTTTTATCCCTGATTCTTTCCACTCCTTCAAAAGAAACATCTTTCGCTTCCAGGGCTTTTATTTCTGATTCTTCAAAATCGTTTCCAATAATAGAAACGAGATTAATGGGCCTTACGAAATTCGAAGCTGCGTACGCAACGTAAACAGCTGAACCACCTACGATGCGATCCGTCTTTCCAAAAGGCGTTTCGATGGCGTCAAATGCCATACTTCCAACACAGATAAGTGACATAATAAAGTATAAATGAAAAATATCCGGAATTCCGGTAAAACGCTGCAAACCTACAGGATTTTGAGCTCAGCCGGAAAAGGAAATTTAACAATTGAAAAATCTTTTTGTAAAAAAAATTCTTAATAAAACAACGAACTTTATAGGACAAATCAGTTAGACAATCAAGCCCTGATCAAATCAAATCTGCATCAAAATGGTACATTGCAAATACATTTCAAGGCAAATCCGTTTCTCACCCCATAAATACGGAGTACTGTTTTTCATTACTGCCAGTTTAAGTTTTTTTAATAGCGCAAAAGCCCAGGTACATGCCCCTCCTACACCCGCGGTACCGGCCCTGGCCAGTTACTATACTGATATGGACGGGAAGCGTGTTAATTCCGACAGTGTAAACGGAAGCCCCTATCTTTCGTCAGGATGGATGACTGGCAAAGCACAGCTGACGCCAAATCAATCAATCCCCAGGCCGGGAGAAACCCTGTATTTTAATTATGATAAAACCACCAATACACTAATTTCTACAGATCCTTCGGGTCAGCTCACGTATTATACCGTCAATTTAGTGAACAGTTTTGAACTGGTTGACAGTAATGGAAAATCCCTGAGGTTTGAATTAGTGCCTGCGATAAGCAATTCTTTTTTTCTAGTTGATGTGTTGAAGTCGGATAAGGGTTATTCTTTATACAAACGATTCATTACGAAAGTCGCCGTTTCGAATAACCAGGCGCAGGGAAATTTCGAAGTAGGAGTAAAACACGATGTGTACTCAGACGTTACTTTGTATTATCTGATTTATCCGGGTAACAATAACTACAAGGATTTTCAACTGAGTGAAAAGGCCGTCAAAAAAGCTTTTAAAGATGAACCTTTTCAAATCGATGCACTGCTGGAAAAGTATAAATCTAATTTCAATGAAAAGTCCCTGATTGAAATCGTAGATTCCGTAAATACCAAATATCATCACTAGCAGAGTTGCATATCTTTGGCCCCCGTATGGCTAAGATCAGGAATAAAAAAAACAGCAGTAAAAAAGATACGATCATCGAGAAGGCATCCAAACTCTTCCGGGAAAAGGGATTTGGAGCAGCGTCCATGCGTGACCTGGCTGAACACGTTGGCGTTGAAGCTGCCAGTCTTTATAACCATATTCAGTCGAAGTCAGAAATACTGCAGGCGAT
>DATHPV010000366.1:0-11549 GCA_035483495.1 Puia sp. | reverse complement strand
TTCAACAGTTCATAAAACTTCAGCAACAGATCATCAAAGTCCATTGACCCGTTTTTAAAGCAACGTTTGGCATATGCTTCATAGATCTGTGCAATGGCCGGTCTGTTACTTCGTATATCTTCCTGCTGAATATAATAATCTGTTGCGTACTCCGCAGGCGACACCAATCCATTTTTTGCCTGTGAAATCCGGTTGTAAACAATATTGGGTTTGTAATGTTTATCGTCCAGGTTTAATTCATTCACTACTGTTTTTACAACACTTTTTGCATCGTCCGTATCATAGATCGTAAAATGATGGGGATACCCCAGCTTAGGTGCTTCCGCTCTTAATATTCTGGCAAACACACTGTGAAACGTGCCGATATACAGATTTCTCGCTTCGTTATTTCCGAGAATCCGCTCTACCCTTTCTTTCATTTCCCTCGCGGCCTTATTGGTAAATGTGAGGGCCAAAATATTGAATGCATCCACACCATTAGACAGGAGGTGGGCAATTCTGGTAGTCAGTACTTTGGTTTTTCCGCTGCCGGCGCCGGCAATAATCATAAGGGGGCCATCCATATGAAGTACGGCTTCTCTCTGCGCATCATTCAACCCGTCTAAATAATTCTGCATGCCTGCAATTTACGAATTGACGGCCGCAGAACCGCAGGTTAAATTGTACCATTATTGTTTTAATAACCCAACTATTCAGGTTTATTCTGCGAGGACATTTTACGACTCCATATTGAAATCACAGAGTCCCCGGATGTCATGACTAATGATCCCCTGTCGAAATGATAACCGTCCGTTTTCAGAAGATTTTTTAAAAAATTCATTTCATCATAATCAGGGCAATACATCCTTGTCGTTATTAATTTGTCGCTGATGTGAAGTGCTTTTTTGTCCGCTGTAAAACTCCCGGACATCCTGTTGCAGCCCGTACTTCCGGAAAGAAGGAATTGCATAATATCAAAATCTATTTCAGGCACCCGACTGGTTGAAGGGACATTTTGAAGATTTTTCTGATAATACCATTTTCCAGCCAATGCTGAAATGTCCTGATTATTATTCATTATTCGATCCGGATTGGGGGGAACCTGCGCACCCACTTTGTTAAACAATACAAATAAAAGGATGATAAGAATAAAAGATTTTAACTTTGAAGTCATTATTATTTTTAATAAATAATTATACCCAATCATGCCAGGTTTTGAATTTTTTGGTGAAGAAGAACGTAAAGAAGTTGGTGACGTATTATCTACGGGAATCCTCATGCGATATGGTTTTGATGCTGCCCGTAAAGGTATCTGGAAATCCCGCGAACTGGAACAGGCTCTCTGTACCAAATTACAGTGTAGCCACGCCCAGCTGACTTCCAGCGGCACTTCCGCTCTTACGACAGCCCTTGCCGCGTTGGGAATCGGCGCGGGAGATGAAGTCATTATGCCTTCTTTCACATTTGTTGCCAGCTTCGAAGCCGTGTTAAGTGTTGGTGCGATTCCGGTACTTGTAGACATAGATGAATCTCTAACAATGAATCCCGTATCGGTACGTAAAGCAATTACCACTGCCACCAAATGTATAATGCCGGTTCACATGTGTGGTAGTATGGCTGATATGGACGTTTTAGCAGAGATTTGTCGCGATCATAAACTTCTTTTACTTGAAGACGCCTGTCAGAGTATTGGCGCCTCGTACAAAGGAAAATTTCTTGGGACTATCGGAGATGCAGGAACACTTTCCTTCGATTTTGTAAAAACGGTTACCTGTGCCGAAGGAGGTGCTGTACTTACCAATAGCAAAAAAATTTATACAAATTGTGACGGATATACCGACCATGGACATGATCACATAGGAAATGACCGGGGAGCAGAACAACATCCTTTTATTGGATATAACTATCGAATTTCAGAATTACATGCGGCAGTGGGACTGGCGCAATTTCGTAAGCTGGATAATTTTCTCGCAATACAAAAGAAAAACCATCAATATTTACAAAGCGAGCTTGCAAAAATTCCTGAAATAAAATTCAGAACTATCCCTGACCCCGCGGGCGACAGCCATACGTTTCTTAGCTGGTTCATGCCTAATCGCGAATTAACTGAATCAGTTATCGCAGAAATGAAGTCACAGCAGATTTATGCCGGCAATTTTTACTGGTTTGAACATAACTGGCATTATGTTGAAAAATGGGATCATCTGAAAAATGAAAAGACTTTAAACAGACTTAGTCCTGATCAAAGTGCAGCTCTGAAAGCACTGAGCACACAAAATTTCAGTAAAAGCAATGAACTAATGAGCCGTTGTATAAGTACTGCGATTGGTTTATTGTGGACTGACGAGCAGCTAAAAGAAAAGGCGGCCAAACTCACCGCCGCTATACGAAAGGTGCTTAATGCTTCCCCTCAAGCGCGTTACAGTCCGCAAGCGACCCTAGCCTGATCCGGAAGGGGATATGGGTGGTTTTCTCCAGTTCCCACTCTCTTTTGCAAAAGAAGCCAGACTGGATATAATATATATTTGAAGGAATGGCGTATTCCATGCCGGAAGCCATTATTGTCGTAAAAATCGCCCCCTGAGGGCCATCCGGACGTCCATTTACCACACTGTCCTTGTCGGCCGACCCGGAAAGCATACTATTCCCACCAGGCAAACACAGATGCCTAAAGTCGGTTCTAAAATCTTTTTTGAGGCTATTTTGACCGAGTACCTGATTAAAGGAAAACATTGTCAACCAGACAACAAGAAAACTAATTAGACGTTCAGGCCGATTCTTCATAATTGTATGTAAATTTACGGCGCGATTTTTGTGGAATGGGCAGATTTTCTTTAAAATGCCCCTTCGACAATTAACCCCTCAAAGATGGCATTAAGTCAATCATTACAGCAGAAATTACTCCAAAAATTATCTCCCCAGCAGATTCAGCTCATGAAACTGCTGCAGGTACCTACTGCCAACCTGGAGGAACGAATAAAGGAGGAACTGGAAGAAAATCCCGCTTTGGAAGTGGCCGAGGAAGATCACGATGACGGCTTAACCGACGATTCAAAGGATGAGTTTGAGACTGCGGAAGAAGAATTTGAGCCCGAGGGTACCCAGGAGGAATATGATAATATTGATATCAGCGAGTACGTAAATGACCACGATGACGATGTAGCTGATTATAAACTAAGGGATGATAATTATCCCGATGCCGAGGATAAACAGTCTATCACACACAAACTCGAGACAAGTTTCTACGACTTGCTGCTGGATCAGCTGGGGATGTTAAAGCTAGACGACAGAACACGCAGAATCGCCGAACAGATCGTAGGTAGCATTGACGACGACGGTTATCTGCGGCGTGAAACCAGTTCTATTGTTGATGATCTCGCCTTTCGGCAAAACATAGAAAGCAGTGATTCAGAAGTTGAATCTATAATATCCCGTATACAACAATTCGACCCTCCCGGTGTTGCTGCGCGCAATCTGCAGGAATGTTTGCTCCTTCAGCTGGAACGTAAGAAAACAGAAGCGAAAAGTGTTGAACTGGCTATCAGTGTCCTTTCTGAATATTTCGATGAATTCACGAAGAAACATTATGATAAAATTCAACGGGGACTAAATATTTCCGAAGAGGATTTCCGCGATGTTATCAAACAAATTGTGAAACTGAATCCAAAACCGGGTGGAAATCTCGGGGGTTCGGGTAAAGGGGAAGGATATGTTGTTCCCGACTTTTTTATTTTCAATAACGCAGGAAATCTTGAACTCACGCTTAACTCACGCAACGCCCCTGATCTGCGTATCAGTGATGGATATCGGGATATGTTGAAAGATTATGACAAGGGTTCAAAAAAAGATAAAAGACAAAAAGAGGCAGTGCTTTTTATCAAGCAGAAGATAGATGCTGCCAAATGGTTTATAGACGCGATAAAGCAAAGGCAGCAAACGCTTATCAACACGATGCAAACCATCATGAATTACCAGTATGATTTTTTTATATCCGGTGACGAAACTTCCCTGAAACCAATGATCCTGAAAGATATTGCTGAACGAACCGGTTTGGATATTTCCACCGTGAGTCGTGTAGCCAACAGTAAGTTCGTACAAACGGAATTTGGTACTTACAGGCTTAAATTCTTTTTCAGCGAATCTCTCAGCACAGACAGTGGTGAGGAAGTATCCACACGTGAAGTGAAAAAAATCCTGAGCGACCTGATAGGAGATGAGAGTAAAAAGAAACCACTGAGCGATGAGCGTCTTACTGAGTTGCTCCAGGAAAAAGGGTATAATATCGCGAGACGAACTGTTGCTAAATATCGCGAACAATTAAATATTCCTGTAGCAAGACTTAGGCGTGAGCTTTAAAAGCTTAAAGCCCAAAGCCTAAAGCCTAAAACTTTTTTATAATTTGCGCTGCATAAAATATCCGTCATCCGTTCCCGCACATGCGGGATCAACCGTCAACCGTCAACCGTCAACCGTCATCCGTTCCCGCACGTGCGGGATCAACCGTCAACCAATGAACGCAGCATCTTA
Organism: Puia sp.; assembly: GCA_035483495.1. GTDB lineage: Bacteria > Bacteroidota > Bacteroidia > Chitinophagales > Chitinophagaceae > Puia. The sequence continues at coordinate 7,043 of DATHPV010000366.1, read as the reverse complement.
CGAATATTATTCATCCAACATCGCCTCACACCCCTCCGGACTGGTTCGTTCATTTGCGTATTTTTTTTCGATTCTTTTTCATCCAATGCTTATATGTGCGTACACATTCGCATTTCTAATCTATTTGCATCCTTCGGCTTTTGAAGGCGTGGATCCACACACCAGGAATTTGCGAATGATAAGTATTATATTATTTACGGTTTTTTTTCCGGCCGTGAGTTTATTCATTGCCTGGAGACTCAAATTGGTAAAGCGTCTTTCATTGGAAAACAGGCAGGACAGACTTGTGGGTTTTATAGTGACCATGTTTTTTTATTTCTGGGCCAGTTATGTATTCAGAAATTTGCCAGATACTCCTCCGGTTGCCGCACATTTTATTCTCGGTACATTCCTGGCAGTTTGTGGAGCCTGGATGTGTACGATATTTTACAAAGTGAGTCTGCACGCTGTTGCTGTAGGCGGGCTTATTTCTTTTTCAATTCTGTTTGTGAGTCAGGACCCATATGCTTCAGGATTGTACCTTACCATCCCCATACTGATCGCAGGTATAACTTGTACATCGCGACTTATTCTGGGTGCTCACAGTCGTTTTGAAATTGTTTCGGGATTTGTGGTAGGACTGCTTTCCCAGTGTATTGCATGGCTAATTTAAAAGCCGAAACTTCCGCGCTAAAAAAAAGAAAAGCCCAATCATAGGGTACGAACCTAAATTGGACTTTTTCACCTTCAAACCATCGGAGTTTACGTCCGGTTAACCATTCAATATTTTTGAACCTGTCAGATATTTTTTTGTAGGATGATAAATAAAGAAGCAGGATCCGCCCTTCATATCTTCTACCACTTCCTGTACATCCTGATTTGGTATTGCGGGGCAACCAAAACTTCTGCCGTTAAATTTGTTCGACTGCAGGTATTCTTCACCTACATATTTTGAACCATGTATAACAATATTTCTGCGGTCTGCTTTATCATTGAATCCTTTTTCCAATCCGTGAATTTTTAATGCCAGCCCATGCTTACCGGTATAAGACAACTCGGTAACATAAAATCCAAGGCTACTTTTGTGAGAGCTTCTTCTGTTTGAAAAAGTATTCGCATACTCACCCCCTGAACGGCGGCCATGAGCAACATATGTATTAACAAGTATTTTTCTGCTTTCCAGGTCTACAACATAGAGCCGGCGGTTTCTCGATGACTGGCTAAAATCACAAATTGTAATAATATTACTCTTCATAATCCTGTGTTCATCCAACAGACGTAAATATCCTTTATAAGCATATTCAAATACTTCGCGGTGAAGGCCGGATTCTTCCAGGTTCATGTCGCAGTATAAATTGCTAACGGTAGTTTCGAATTCAGTTGAGTTGGAGGAGACTGTATTGTGTGCCGGTAATTTTTTTATTGGTGATGCCATCAGACCGCTTCCGGATTGCAGAGCGGGACTTAATGACAACAACAGAGCTACGGACAACACACGATATTTTTTTCGCATGGTTAGGGTTTTTCAAAGGGTATATCAAAAACGGATCTGGTACTAAAATATTATTTGATTTGCATTTATACAATGATTTAAGGATGTGTTTTTTATTGTACATTTTAGAAATAAAAAAAATAGCCATGATTTCGTAAATCTCCACGGAAAATCACGTTTATGGCCCGATTTTTTACCTATATATATCTGAACAAGCTCGTAATTTCACGAAAATGAAAACACTCATTCTGGTTCGCCATGCAAAAAGCTCTCACTCATTTGGAGCTTCTTCAGATTTCGATCGCCCACTAAATGAGCGGGGTTTTCGCGATGCTGCAGAAATGGGAAAAAAGCTTTACAAAAAAGATATATTAATAGATCAGTTTGTATCAAGTCCAGCTTTGCGCGCAAAAACAACAGCGGAACTATTTGTGTCGGAATACGATCGTAAACTGAAAGAAATTTATTTCGTCCCAACATTATACCATGCTTCTCCTGATAATTTTTCTGAAGTGATTCGGGAATTGGGAGACAGTTATCAGCATGTAGCAATTTTCTCACACAATCCCGGAATTACTGAATTTGCCGCCTCATTGTCAACCGCACCAATCAATCATATGCCCACCTGCAGTGTTTTTGCTGTTAGTTCACCGGCAGATTCATGGAAGGATTTTGAAGATTCAGATAAAACTGTTTTATTTTTTTATAAACCGGATTAAGCCAAAGGCCTAAAGCCCAAAGCCTAAAACTATTGTTTCTAATTTTACACCTATTAAATTTTACCGGATACTGTTTTTACAAGTTCTTTAATCACATCTTGTAACTCAGATTCCGGAATCGCGGGTATTTGTTTTTCCATACTTTGAAAAGCGCTCAGCGCATTTGAAAGATTGAAATTTTTCTGGGGTGAACAATACATCCATTTCTTTTCGCCCAAATAAGCTGCGAGATATTCCTGTTCCGTTTGTCCTGGTGTGGGCATGAGGATGGCAGACTTTCCCAAGATCACTAAATCCATTATAGTGCTATATCCACTTCTCGCAATAATTATGTCAGACATATCTATGAGTTCATTCAGCTCAACGGCTGGAAGATGATTGTATATTTTTATTCCTTTCCCTGCAAAAGGAACAGGTGAGTTCAGTCCCGGCAAACCCCTTACCACCATAAATTGCATCGGATAATCGGGCATCTGTTTAAAAAATAAATTTTCCAATTCAGTTCTTTGAGGTTCCGGACCCGAAAGAAGAATTAGTACGGAATCCTTCACTATTTTTTTATTGGATTTTTGTAACCGGGACAGTATGCCAATATATTTGACCGGTATTTTTGGTAGAACGTCAGGGTGTGAAAGTTTCCCCGCCAAGGAATCTTCACTTTTCCAGTCGGGCACCCAGCAACAGGAAAACTTTCCGATAAACCGGTAGTTCCAATCTAAAATTTTATCATCGATCCAACGGCCAACAGCTAACGGCCAACGACCTGCGCTTTCTTTCGACTGCCATCCTGATTGAATAGACAGCTGATGCGTGATAAATACGCAGTAAGACTTTTTGTTAAAAAGGCCATATCGATTATCAGAAATTACGACATCAAAATTTCGATTTCCCAGAACATTTTCAAGCCATTTGTTCTCCTTTTTTATCTTTTTCAAAATTGTCCTTATACGGAAAAGGAGAGTCCATTTCAGTAAAAAGCCCTTTCCATACCTTATATCATACCCTGGTATTTCGATGAACTCCAATTGGGGAAATTCCTGAATAATCAGGGCCCGTTGGTTTCCACTGGCTGCAACCGTGACCAGCATTCCTTGTTGAATCAGTTCATTAATTACTGGAATACAACGTGTTGCGTGTCCAAGGCCCCAATCCAGGGGTGCGACAAGTACTGAAAGGGGTCTTTTATCGTTCATGTTATTTTGCTAAAACTGGCATAAAAACCTGCAATTAATCGCAAATTTTTATAATTTAGAGCAAAGAAATCTATGAAAAATCCGCTTACCCTATTGGTCTTTTTATTATTTATGATTACAATTGTAAGCGCAAGTTGCAGTTCCAGTAATCACATAGGCGGCAGTAGCAAGAAATGTGGTTGCGGACTCAATAAGGGTATGGTCGGATACTAAAATCTAATTGCAATGAAAACACCGGACAGAGATTTGCTCGTTCTTATGAAAGATGAATTCGCTACTGAACAGTTCATGGCCTGTGAACTCGAAAAATTAAATGATCTTCTTTTCCAGTACGAAACGCTAGAAACTTTTTGTTCCTCTCATGAAGTTTTTGATCTTAACAGCTACAAAATATTAAGGACGACCCGCCATATTCAGCGTGTTGTAAGGCAACAGGAACTAAAACCTTTTCAGTTTCTGTGTAACAAAAATTAAGTTTTCCTGATCAGCTATTCAGCATCAAAGGCATCACAAGCATCAGCAGATCTTCCGCTTTATCCTGTTCAGAAGGTTTAATAATTCCGGCTTTAGTTGGTGTTGATAATTCTATTCGAATTTCATCCGAAGCCGTGGCATTTAGCATTTCGATGAGAAACCGCGCATTAAAAGCGATGGACATATCCTCTCCTGTGTATTGACATTTCATTCTTTCAGTTCCTTCAAAAGAGAAATCCACGTCCTGTGCCGCCAGTTGCAATTCACTTCCATGGATACTCAGTACAATCTGATTCGTACTCTTATTACTAAATACGCCTACTCTCCGAAGGGCGCCCTGAAAATCATTCCTGTTAACCGTGAGTTTATAGGGATTGTCTGCAGGTATTACCACTTTGTAATCTGGAAAACGTGCATCTATTAACCGGCAACTCATCTGCAAGCCACTAAAATTTGCAAACAAATGATTGCTGTTATAGCTGAGTTTTACATTTTCATCAGAATTTGGCAATGCCGACTTTAATAGGTTAAGTGGTTTTTTAGGTACGATCAGGGATTCAGTTTTGGTGCTCGAAATATCTGTTCTTTTATATCGTATTAGTCGATGTGCATCCGTTGCCACGAATTGAATAGATCCCGTACTCATTTCCACCAGCACACCTGTCATAGCCGGCCTCAAATCGTCGTTGCTTACGGCGAAAAGCGATTTGTTAATTGCTGTGGAAAGCACTGAAGCAGGAATTTCAAAGGAGGTAGTTTCGTCGGCGGTAGGATCTTTTGGAAAATTATCAGGATTTTCGCCCATCACTTTGTATTTACCATTGTCACTTGTTATTTCAACAGCAAATTGTTTGTCGATTGTAAAAGCAAGCGGCTGATCGGCAATATTTTTAAGTGAGTCCAAAAGTATTTTAGCAGGAATACAAACCTTTCCCGTTTCCTTTGCTTCTACTTCCATGTGAACCTTCATCACGGTTTCAAGGTCTGTTGCAGCAATGGTGAGTTTGTTTTTTTCTACTTCAAATAAAAAATCTTCCAGTATGGGCAGTACGGTATTTGCACTGATAACACCGCTGATCTGCTGTAAATGTTTAAGCAAAGCCGAGGACGAAACAATAAACTTCATGTATCAGGACTTTGGGACGAAACTACTGATTTTTTCCTAAGAGGCCGCGAATGAATCAACCTGGAATAACTTGTGCATTTTTTTATATTTGGTGCTATGGCGACTTCCCGTTCATCCTTTTCTCCTGGCAGATATTCGGCAGAAAAAGCACTGCAGAAATTAAAGCATTTCTGTGGTTATCAGGAACGAAGTCATACAGAAGTAAAGCAGAAACTATATTCTCTTGGCCTGTTTAAAAAGGAAGTTGAAGAGTTGATGTCCCGGCTTATAGAAGAGGGCTATCTCAACGAAGAACGATTTGCCCTACAGTTCGCTTCAGGAAAATCACGTATAAAAGGCTGGGGAAGACAGAAAATCCGTTATGAACTCCGCCAAAAAGGAATAAGCGAGTTTTGTATCAGAAATGCACTGAATTCATTGGATAGTGCCGAATACGAGCTTGGATTCAGTCGTTTGGCTTCTAAAAAATGGTCTTCTCTAAAGGCTGAAAAGAATATTTTTGTGAAGAAAAGTAAATGGCAGCAATTTCTTCTTCAAAGAGGTTTTGAACCGGCTCTTATTAAAAAATGGTCATTCCCGGAAGAAAACCCAACGGGATCTGATGATCTTTAACTCATTTTTTATGCCCGACCTTCGGATTTCTTTATTACAAACAGCCCTGCATTGGGAGGATAAAAAGGCTAATCTGGCCATGCTGGAAGAAAAAATAGCTGACTTACCTCAAAATACCGAGTTAATCATTCTCCCGGAAATGTTCAGTACTGGTTTTAGTATGAATGTTGAATCCCTGGCGGAAACCATGACGGGACCCACCATAGAATGGATGCGAACAACTGCTGCAGGTAAAGCCGCCATTATCACCGGAAGTATTATAATTAAAGAGAATCCTGGTGGATCGCCTGTATTTTACAATCGCCTGGTTTGGATGCTGCCAACCGGTGACTATGGGTTTTATGATAAACGCCATTTATTCGCATATGGAAAAGAGGACAAACATTTCAGTCCTGGGAAAAAACGTCTCATAGCTTCAGTAAATAAATGGAAAGTAAACCTCCTGATCTGTTATGACCTCCGTTTCCCGGTCTGGTCAAGGCAGTCCCATCTGGCAGACTCTCCTTCGGAGTCTGAATATGATTTGCTTATCGTAGTTGCAAACTGGCCCTCCGTAAGAAGCCATGCGTGGAGAACGCTTCTTCAGGCAAGAGCAATAGAAAATCAATGTTATGTTATCGGGGTAAATCGAATCGGTAAGGATGGAAACGGTTTCGAATATGGCGGAGAATCTATGATAGTGGGGCCCCTGGGCGATATCATTAATGTGTTATCCGGGGAGGAAGAGATCATCTCGCATACGCTTGACCGTAATAAACTGGAAGAAGTCCGTCAAAAATTTCCATTCCTGCGGGATGCTGATAAATTTTTCATTCAACCTTAATCTATGAAGCAGGTTTTTCAGGCAGACGAAATATATACCGGAACCAGCATTTTAAAAGACCATGTTATTGTAATCGAAAATGGCATCGTAACAAGTATAGTACCTAAAGATTCAACTCCGTCAATAACATCGATTCAGACTTTCACAGGCTGCCTGATCGCGCCTGCATTTATTGATCTTCAATTATACGGAGGCAATGGAAAATTATTTTCGCATTCGCTGGATTTGGAATCATTGGAAGCAACTTTCGAATACTGCAAAGCCGGAGGCTGTTCTCACTTTTTAATTACCATGGCGACCAATTCGACCGAAAACTTTTTAAAAGGAATAGAAGCAGTACGCGCATATAAAGAGTCGGGTAAGAAAGGTTTAATTGGTCTTCATCTCGAAGGCCCCTGGATAAACAAATCAAAAAAAGGCGCCCACATCGAAGCATTTATTAAAAAACCTACTCAGGACGAGGTTCTTAATTTGCTCGAAAAGGGAAAAGGCATTGTCAAAATGATCACTCTTGCCCCGGAAGAATGTGATGATGAGATTATAAATCTATTAATTGACAACGGTATTATTATTTCTGCCGGACACAGTAATTCCAGCTATAGAAGAGCCAGTCAGGCTTTTACTA